>JALOLQ010000289.1 GCA_025455895.1 Solirubrobacteraceae bacterium | reverse complement strand
GGGGCTCGCTCTGGAGGGGGAGCGGTCAGCCGTCCCCCGGAAGAGCGAGCGCCCGCACCACCACCACCGCGCCCCCGCCACCACCGGCCCTACACTCCCCGAGTCATGCCGAGCATCGTGATCGTCGGCGCCCAGTGGGGCGACGAGGGCAAGGGGAAGGTGGTGGACCTGCTCGCCGAGCGCGCGCAGGTGGTCGCGCGCTTCCAGGGCGGGAACAACGCCGGGCACACGATCGTGCACGGCGACGAGACGTACAAGTTCCACCTGATCCCCTCGGGCATCCTCGACCCGCAGACGACCTGCGTGATCGGCAACGGCGTGGTGATCGACCCCGGCGTGCTGATCGCCGAGATCGACGGCCTGCGCGAGCGCGGCGTCGACGTGAGCAACCTGAAGGTCAGCGCGAACGCGCACCTGATCATGCCGTACCACCTGATGCTCGATCACGCGGGCGAGGCGCGGCTCGGGAAGCTCCAGATCGGGACGACGAAGCGCGGGATCGGACCGTGCTACGCGGACAAGGCCGCCCGCCTCGGAATCCGCATGCAGGACCTGCTCGACGAGAAGATCCTGAAGAAGAAGATCATGGCGGCGCTGGAGCCCAAGCAGCTCCAGCTGCGGCCGTTCGAGCGCGACCCGGCGCTCGACCTGCAGTCGATGACCGAGCAGTACCTCACGTACGGCCATCGCCTCGAGCGCCACATCGCCGACACCACGAGCCTGCTGCACCGCGCGCTCGACGACGACCGCTTCGTCGTCTTCGAGGGCGCGCAGGCGGCGCTGCTGGACATCGATCACGGCACCTACCCGTTCGTCACCTCGTCGAACCCCGTCGCCGGCGCGGCATGCACGGGCACCGGCGTCGGGCCGCTCGACATCGACGAGGTGTGGGGCATCGCCAAGGCGTACGCGACCCGCGTCGGCGCCGGCCCGTTCCCGACCGAGCTCGAGGACGACCTCGGCGAGGAGCTGCGCCGCCGCGGCGGGGAGTTCGGCACGACCACGGGCCGCCCGCGCCGCACCGGCTGGATCGACCTCGTCGCGCTGCGCTACGCCGCGCGAATCAACAGCATGACGGCACTCGTGATCACGAAGCTCGACGTGCTGAGCGGCTTCGACACGCTGCGCGTCTGCACCGCCTACGAGGGCGCCGACGGCGCCGTCTTCGAGACGTTCCCCTACCACCAGACGGTGCTCCACCACGTGAGCGGGCGCTACACCGAGCTCCCGGGCTGGTCGGAGGACATCTCCGGCGCTCGCAGCCCGGAGGAGCTCCCCCAGGCCACGCGCGACTACCTGCGGTTCATCGAGGAGGCCGTCGGCGTGCCGGTGGTGCTCGTCGGCGTCGGGCCCGGCCGCGATCAGATCGTCTGGCTCGGCGAGCGCTCGCCGCTGCTGGCCGAGTCGCGCTAGAGGAGGTCCGTCTCGGGCACCTCGCGCACGGTGCGCGCGGGGACGCCCATGACGACCGCGCGCGGCGCGACGCTCGTGGTGACGACGGCGCCGGCGGCGACGAACGCCTCCTCGCCGATCTCGACGCCGGGGAGCAGGACGGCGCCGGCGCCGATGCGGCAGGCGCGGCGCAGCGTGGCGCCGGTGAGCTCGGGCTCGCCGCGGCCGGCGGCGGGGTCGTTCGTGGTGATCGCGCACGGGCCGACGAAGACGTCGTCCTCGACGAGGGAGAAGGCGGTGAGGTAGACGCCGGTCTGCAGGCGCACGCGCGCGCCGACGCTGACGTCGTTGTCGACGCAGGTGCCGCGGCCGACGATGCTCCGCTCGCCGATGACGGCGCGCTCGCGGACGTAGCTCTGGTCGCCGATGATCGCGCCGGGGCCGATGTCGGCGCCGGCGAAGACGACGGCCTGTGCGCAGATCGTCGCGCCGGCGGCGATCCGCAGCGGCGGCGCCGCGCGGCCGGCGTTGGCGCTCGTGGGGGCGAGCGTCGCGGGCTTGCCGAGCACGACGCCGTCCTGGATCCGCACGCCGTCGCCGATCTCGACGTCGTCGTGCACGACGACGTGCGCCCCGAAGCTCACGCCCGCGCCCACGCGCGCACTCGGGCTGAGCACCAGGCCGGGGGCGACGGGGTCGGGCATGCGGGGTACCCTAGTGCCGCTCGTGCCGGACTCGACTCCCACGCCGCCCCTGCGCGGCGCCGTGCTCGGCCTGGGGATGCTGGGGCGTCATCACGCGCGGCTGCTTCAGGCCTCCGAGCGGGTGGCGTTCGCGGGCGCGGTCGATCCGGGCGGGGATCGCTTCGCGGCGGTGCGCGATCCGGGGCTCGTGTTCGGCTCGGTGGGCGAGCTGCTCGCCGCCGGTCCGCTCGACTTCGCGGTCGTGGCGGTCCCGACCGAGGAGCACGCGCCGGTGGCCGTCGAGCTCGCCGGCCGCGGGGTGAGCGTGCTGGTGGAGAAGCCGCTCGCGGCGAGCGTCGCCGAGGCGCGGGAGATCGTGGTGGCGGTCGAGGCCGCGGGCGTCCACGGCGCGGTCGGGCACGTCGAGCGCTGCAACCCGGCGCTCGTGGAGTTGCGCCGGCGGGTGGGTGAGGGGCAGCTCGGTGAGGTGTTCCTGATCGCGACCGAGCGAGTCGGGCCGTTCCCGGACCGGGTGCGGGACGTGGGCGTCGTGAAGGACCTGGCGACGCACGATCTGGATCTGGTGCGCTGGCTGGGCGGGGCGCCGGTGGAGCGCCTGGCGGCGCAGACGCAGCATCGGATGGGCCGCGTGCACGAGGATCTGGTGCTGGTGACGGGGAGGCTGGAGTCCGGGGTGGCGTTCAACTGCACGGTGGACTGGCTGTCGCCGACGAAGGTGCGCCGCACGCGGGTGCTCGGCGAGCGCGGGATGCTGGTGGCGGACACGCTGACCGCGGATCTGACGTTCTACGCGAACGGCGAGGTCTCCAGTGAGTGGTCGAGCGCGCAGGCGCTCAGGGGTGTGAGTGAGGGCGACGCGACGCGGTATGCGCTCGCGCGCCGCGAGCCGCTGCTGGTCGAGCTCGAGGGGTTCGTGGATCTGCTGGAGGGCCGCCCGGACCCGCGGGTGGTGACGCTGCGCGAGGGCCTGGAGGTCCGGCGGCGGGTTGATGCGGGTCGTCGTCGTCGCGCTGGGGAAGATCGGGCTGCCGCTGGCGGCGGCGGTCGCGCGCGCCGGGCACGAGGTGACCGGCTGTGATGTGGACGAGGGCGTGGTCGCGGCGGTGAACGCGGGCCGGGCGCCGTTCCCGGGGGAGGCCGGCCTGGAGGAGGCGCTCGGTGAGCTCGTGCCCGCGGGGCGGCTGTCGGCGACGACGGACACGACCGGGGCGGTCGCGGCGGGCCCGGAGCTCGTGATCGCGGTGCCGCCGCTGATGGTCGACGCGCACGCGCGGCCGGACTTTCGGATCCTCGACAGCGTCGTGCGGGATATCGGCGCGGGGCTGGTGGCCGGGACGACGGTCTCGGTCGAGACGACGCTGCCGGTCGGCACGACGCGCGAGCGGATC
>JALOLQ010000288.1 GCA_025455895.1 Solirubrobacteraceae bacterium | reverse complement strand
CTCGTCGAAGCGGTCGCCGAACTTCGCCGCGTAGGCGCGCGAGGTCGCGGCGCTCTGGGCGAGGATCACGATGAAGATCGAGGCGGCGGTCGCCAGCAGCTCGGGCAGGTCGCTCGCGGGCACGCTCGGCCAGCTGATGCTCGGCAGGCCGCTGGGCACGGTGCCGAGCACGGCGACGCCCTCGGCCTCGAGGTCGAGCCCCCAGCTGGCGAGGATCGCCAGGACGACGGCGAGCAGCGCCCACGGCACGGCCTTCGCGAGCCGCGGGCCGAGCACGAGGAACGCGAGCACCCCGAGCGAGACGAGCACCGTGTCGAGGTTCGCCTCGCCGATCTCGCTCAGCGCGCCCCAGAGCTGCGTCAGCGGGCCGCCCTTCTCCCCCGTCACCCCGAGCATGCCCGCCACCTGCTCGCAGGCGACCTGGATGCCGACGCCGGTGAGGAACCCGATCAGCACGGTGCGCGAGAGGAAGTCGGCCAGGAACCCCAGGCGCGCGAGGCGCGCGAGCAGCAGGAAGGCCGCGGCGAGGATCGCCAGCATCCCGGCGAGCGCGACGTACTCCGAGGAGCCCTGGGCGGCCATCCCGGCGAGCCCGGCGGCGAGGATCGCCGCGGTCGCCGAGTCGGCGCCGACGACGAGGTGCCGCGAGGAGCCCAGCAGCGCGAACACGAGCAGCGGCAGCAGGATCGTGTAGAGGCCGGTGATCACCGGCATCCCGGCGATCTTCGTGTACCCCATGACCTCCGGGATCGCCAGCGCGGCGAGCGTCGCGCCGGCGAGCATCTCGGTCGGCAGCCGCGAGCGCTCGAGCGGCAGGACGCCGGAGAGGATCGGGAGGCGGCGCATCACGGGTTCAGGTCATCGCGGCGAGCGGGGGCGGCCCGGGGCACTGGGCCGCCCCCGTCGCGCGTCGTCCGTTCGGGCCTCAGGCCCGGGACGGCTTGGCCAGCTCGTAGAGGACGATCAGCGCCAGCGCGAAGATCGCGAGCGACCAGAACGGGTTGCCGGGGATCGAGAGCAGCGCGGCGATCGCCGAGGCGGCCGCGGCGAAGATGCCGATCCAGCGGCCGAAGCCGCCGCCCGTGAAGAGCGACGCCGCGGCGAACAGCTGGATGACGCCGATGATCAGCGTGACCCAGCCCCAGGTGCTGAGGTCGCTGACGATGTACTTGGCGTTCTCGGTGAAGAACGTGGCGTTGTCGATCGCGGCGATGCCGTAGATCACGTTCAGGATCCCGGCGACGCCGAGGATGATGCCCGCGAAGACCCACCAGCCGGTGGCGCGATCGGGGTTGCTCGTCATGGGTGCTCCTCCTGGAGGCGAGTGGACGGGCACAGCCCATCAGGCACCGGGCGGCTCGGCCTCGACCGGATCGGGTGAGCCTCCCTCGGGCGCGCGCAGCCACGCCTCGGCGGTCGTGATCGCCGCCTCGGTGGACGCGCCGAGCAGCGGCGTCGCCTCGAGCAGCGTGACGCGCCGCTCGAGGTCCACCCGGCGGGTGCGGCGCAGGTGCTCGGCGAGCTCGGGGCCCACCCCGCTGAGGAACAGGTGCCCGCCCGCGGCGCCGACGCGCTCGGCGTAGTGCTCGAGCACGATCAGCGCCGTCGCCCCGAGCTGCTCGCGGCCGCGCAGGCGCAGGACGACCGCCGGCCGCCGCGCGCCCTGCGGGTCCGGCAGGCGCTCCTCGAGCGTGCGGGCGCCGGCGAAGCGCAGGCTGCCGTAGACGTCGAGCACCGTCACCTCGCCGCCGGGCAGCGACGGCGGGGGCGCGACCTCCGCGAGCCCGCCGCCCGGCTGGGCGACGAGCCGCACGACGCGCAGGTCGTCGGCCTCGCGCACGAGCTGGAGGACCAGCGAGAGCGCGACGCCGATCCCGACCGCCGTCGCGATCGGCAGCACGAGCGTCGCGCCGAGCGTCACGACGAACGCCGCGCGCGAGCCCCAGCCGGTCCGCGCGATCGTGTCGATCCGCGTGAGCCGCAGCGAGCCCGCCGCCGCGTAGATCAGGACCGCCGCGAGCGTCGGGATCGCGACCTTCCCGACCACCCCGGCCAGCGCGACGACGATCAGCGCCATCCACAGCCCGGAGCAGATCGCCGCCCAGCGGTCGCGCGCGCCGGCGGCGAGGTTCAGCGCCGTCTGCCCGACCGAGCCGCCGACCGGCTGCCCGCGCAGCAGCCCCGAGGCGACGTTCGCGACGCCCTGGGCGAGGAAGTCGCGGTCGGCGTCCGAGCGGCTGCCGTCGAGGTTCGGCGCGACCTCGGCCACGCCCGTGCCCTGGACGAGCACGATCACCGCGATCGCCAGTGCACCGGCGAGCACGTCGCCGTCGAGCATCAGCGCGAGGTCGGGGAGCTGCGGGACCGGCAGGCCGGTCGGGATCGCCCCCTCGTCCTCGACCGACGTCACCCCGCCGAGCAGGGCGGCGAGCGCGGTCGGGACGACGAGCGCGACGATCGCCGACGAGGTCGCCCAGCGCGTGCGCCCGAGGCCGACCAGGAGCGCGAGCGCCAGCAGCCCGACCGCGGCGGAGGCGCCGCTGATCGCCGACGGGTGGGTGAGGACGTCGATCGCCTTGGCCAGCGCGAACGGCCCCTCGGCGGGCGCGCCGAGCAGGTCGCCGAGCTGCCCGCAGACGATGTTCACCGCGACGCCGGTGAGGAACCCGGTCAGCACCGAGACCGAGACGAAGCGCGTGTAGCGCCCGAGCCGCAGCAGCGCGGCGGCGAGCATCACGAGGCCGGCGAGGACGGTGAGCGCGAACAGCGCCTGCGAGCGCTCGTCGCCGCTGAAGCCCGACACCGCCGAGCCGGCGGCGAGCGCGGAGGCGGTCGTCGTCGCGATCACCATCCGCCGCGTGGAGGCGGTGAGGCCGCCGGCGATCGGGCCGGCGATGCTCGCGTAGAGGCCGAACGCGGGGTTCACTCCGGCCAGCACCGCCGAGGCCATGCCGTCCGGCACGCTGCCGATCGCCCCGGGGACGCCGGCGACGGCCTCGCGGCGCAGCAGCCGCCAGGGCGGCCGGCGCGGACGCCGGCTCACCGGCGCGGGCGCCGGGCGAGCTCGCCGCTGGTCGGGCGGCGCTCGCGCCGTAGGGCCTGCCAGGCGAGCACGACGACGAGGATACCCGCGAGCGCGAGCGCGACGGCGTAGCCGATCTTCGCCACCTCGCGCAGGTCGTCGAAGGTGCCGGTCTCGGGCGCGTTGGCGGCGATCGCCGAGGCGATCAGCACGCCGACGAC
>JALOLQ010000287.1 GCA_025455895.1 Solirubrobacteraceae bacterium | reverse complement strand
CGCGGAAGCGCCCCTTGCAGACGCGGCAGTCGACCATCGGGTCGCTGAACCCGCCGACGTGGCCGCTGGCCTCCCAGACCCGCGGGTGCTGGAGGATCGCCGAGTCGAGCGCGACGATGTCGTCGCGGCTGAGCATCGCCTGCCACCAGGCGTTCTTGACGTTCGTCTTCAGGAGCACGCCGTAGTGCCCGTAGTCGTACGTCGAGCCGAGGCCGCCGTAGATCTCCGACGAGGGGAAGATGAAGCCGCGCCGCTTGCAGAGCGCGACGATCTTGTCCATGGTGACGGCGTCCTCGGGCATGGCGGCGGATCCTAGATGGTTGATTCCACGGGAGCGGGAATGCGGGGGTCGTTGGCACTCGTATACTCGGAGTGCCATGCCGATCTACGAGTACCGCCGTCCGGACGGCACCACCTTCGAGGTGATGCAGAAGATGTCCGACGACCCGCTCACGAAGGACCCCGAGACCGGCGTGCCGGTGGAGCGGGTGTTCCACCCGGTCGCCGTGCACTTCAAGGGCAAGGGCTTCCACAACACCGACTACGGCACGCGCCGGCGCAACCGCGAGCTCGAGAAGTCGGCCAAGGACGGCGCCGACAAGCACGACGCGAAGATGGCCGACAAGCGCAGCGACGCCAAGGCGGACGCGAAGGCCGAGAAGCCCGCCGCGAAGCCCAAGGCCGACGCGAAGGCGAAGAAGTAGCGCCCGCGCGGCGGCTCAGCCGTCGAGGAAGCGCTGCACCTGGCGGCGCTTGGAGTCCGGGCTGATCGTCAGCCCGGCGCCGCCGTCGGGAAGCGTGACCGCGCCGGTCGGCCGCAGGACCCGCGGCGGCGCGTCGCCGGAGGTGAGGATCGTCGCCGCGAGGCCGGTGAGGCCGGCCGCGCCCATGTCGCTCGTGATCGTCTGCGGGGCCCGCCAGGCGATCAGCGGCCAGCGCACGAACCCCATCGGCGAGAGCGCGCGCGAGCGCATCGCCGAGATGATCTTCTGCTGGCGGCGTTCACGGGTGAGCTCGGTCTCGCGCCGGTTGCAGAGGTTCGTGCGCGTGCGCGCGAGGGCGAGCGCCTGGTCGCCGTCGATCCGCGTGCTGCCCGCGCTCAGGCGCAGCGTGTAGCCGCCGTTGCGAAAGCCGCCGTTGATCCGCGAGACGACGCACCCGCCCGTGTAGGTGATCCCGCCCATCGCGTCGATGAGCTCCGGGAAGCGCTCGAAGTTCACGAGGATCACGTGGTCGATCTCGATCCCGAGGAACGACTTCACGGTCTTCACCGCGAGCGCCGAACCGCCGAGCGCGTACGCCGCGTTGATCTTGTTCAGCCCGTACCCGGGGATCTCGACGACCATGTCACGCGGGATCGAGAGCTTCGCGCTGTGCCCGCCGCCGACCCGCAGGAGCTGCATCGAGTCCGAGCGGCTCGGGCCCGAGGTCGCCGCGCCCGGCTCGCGGCTGCCCTTCGCGCGCAGGTCGGAGCCGAGGATCAGGACCGTGGCGGGCGAGACCACCGGGAGTCCCGGGGAGGCCAGCTCGTCCTTCGTCGCGTCGTCCACGCGGTCCTGGAGGAACTGCGCGCTGAACAGGAACAGCACGACCGAGAGCGCGATCCAGCCGAGGACGGCGAGGACCGCCCAGCGCAGCACGCGGCCCCACCGGACCCGCCGGCGCGACGCGCGCGGGGGCGCCGGCGCGCCCGGCGGCGGCGTCTCGCGCGGAGCCTGCGGGGGCGCGCTCGTGCGGGCGAGGAGCTTCGGGCGCGCGCGGTAGACACGATAGGACGGACGCTCGCCGGATCCGTCCGGCGGCGACGGCGGGTCGCTGGGCATCGGTGGGTATGGTGGCGCCCGTGGCGGCCGGGTGCGTCATCGGCGTGGACGTGGGCGGGACGAAGATCCTCGCCGGCCTCGTCGATCCCGGCCTCGGCGTGCTGCACCGGACCCAGCGCCCGTCCCACGGGCTGACCCGCGACGAGCTGCTCGCGCGGCTCGCCGAGCTCGTCGCGGAGGCTGCGGCCGCGGCGCCCGGGCCGGTGCTCGGGGTGGGCTTCGGGGTGCCCGGGATGATCGACCGCCGGCGCGGCGTGGTGGCGGCGGCGCCGCACCTGCCGCTCGACGGGGTGCGCTTCGAGGCGCTCATGGCCGAGCGCACCGGGCTGCCCGTCGCGGTGGACAACGACGGAAACTGCACGATGCTCGCCGAGTGGCGCCACGGCGCCGCGCGCGGGTGCCGCGACGCGGTGACGCTCACCGTCGGCACCGGTGTCGGCGGCGGCATCGTGGCCAACGGCGGCCTGCTGCGCGGCAGCTCGGGCGGCGGCGCGGAGATCGGCCACATGGTGATCGCGTTCGACGGGCCCCCGTGCCAGGGCGAGTGCCCGGGCCGCGGGCACTTCGAGTGGTACGCGTCCGGGAACGCGATCGGGCGCGCCGGCCTCGAGCTCGCCCGGGACATGCCGGGCTCCGTGCTCGGCCGCGAGCTGGCGGCGGGCCGCGAGATCACCGGCGCGCTGGTCACCGAGCTGGCCCACGACGGCGACGAGCACGCGCGGGCGGCGATCCGGCTGGTCGGCGGGCGGCTGGGAGCGGGGATGGTCTCGCTGGTGAACGTCTTCAACCCGGAGCGGATCGTCGTCGGCGGCGGCGCGATCGCCGCCGGCGAGCTGCTGCTCGGGCCCGCGCGCGAGGAGGTCGCGCGCCACGCGATGCCGTCGCTGGCCGACGGGCTCGAGATCGTCCCGGCGCACTTCGGCGCCGAGGCCGGGATGCTCGGCGCGGCGACGCTCGCCTTCGAGGAGCTCGCGGGGTGAGCCCGCCGGCCGACCCGGGCCCGGCGCCCGCGGCCGGCCGCCTCGTCGTCTGCCCGACGCCGATCGGCAACCTCGGCGACGTCACGCAGCGCGTGCTGGATGCGCTGCGCGGGGCGGACGTGATCGCCTGCGAGGACACGCGCACGACGAAGGTGCTGCTCGACCGCCACGGCATCACCGGCGAGCGCGTGCGCAACGACGCGCACGCCGAGGCCCGGGCCGCGCCGCGGCTCGTCGCGCGGCTGCAGGCGGGGGAGACCGTCGCGCTCGTGAGCGACGCCGGCATGCCCGGGGTGAGCGACCCGGGGCTCGTGCTCGTCCGGGCCGCGCTCGCGGCCGGCGTGGCGGTGGACGTGCTGCCGGGGCCGAGCGCGGTGACGACGGCGGTCGTCGCGAGCGGGCTCGAGCTTCCGGCATGGCGCTTCGCCGGGTTCCTCCCGCGGC
>JALOLQ010000286.1 GCA_025455895.1 Solirubrobacteraceae bacterium | reverse complement strand
AGGCGGAGAATGCCCGGCCATGCCCGCCATGCGCGTCATCGTCATCGGCCTCGGGGAGGTCGGCCGGAACGTCGCGCTGACGCTCAGCGCCGAGCGCCACCAGGTGACGATCGTGGACACCGACGAGGCGCG
The DNA here is from genome assembly GCA_025455895.1 of Solirubrobacteraceae bacterium. Classification (GTDB taxonomy): domain Bacteria; phylum Actinomycetota; class Thermoleophilia; order Solirubrobacterales; family Solirubrobacteraceae; genus F1-60-MAGs163. The sequence continues at coordinate 3,123 of JALOLQ010000286.1, read as the reverse complement.
GGTCGAGGCGGCGCAGCGCGAGCTCGACGCGCTGGTCCTGTGCGGGAACGGCGCGTCGCCCCGGTTCCTGCGTGAGATCGGCGCCGCGGAGGCCGACCTGCTGTGCGCGGTCACCCAGAGCGACGAGGTGAACATCATCGCCGCGCTCGCCGGCCGGCAGCTGGGCGCGGCGAACACCGTCGCCCGCGTGCGCGACGAGGACTGGTACGAGGACGGGGCCTCCGAGGCGCGCGACGTGCTCGGGATCGACTACCTGATCCAGCCCGAGCGCGCGACGGCCGAGAACATCGCGCAGGCGGTGCTGCTCCCCGGGGCGGTCGAGGTGACGCACTTCGCCGACGGCCGCCTGTCGGTGGCGGAGACGCTGCTCACCGAGCGCTCGCCGCTCGTCGGCCGCGCGCTCGCCGAGCGCCGGCTCCCGCGTGAGAACGCGATCGTCGGGATCATCCGCGGGGACCGCGCCGTGGCGGCCGATCCGGAACACCGCCCGAAGGTCGGCGACCACGTCCTCGTCGCCGCCGCGCGGGAGGACATCGCGGCCTCGGTGGCCGCGATCGCCGGGCGCACGACGGAGGTCCGCGACGCCGTGGTCCTCGGCGGTGGGCGGGTCGGGCGGGCGCTCGCGCGCCGCCTGGAGGAGGTCCCGCGGATGCGGGTCACGGTGCTCGAGCGGGACGCCGACGTGGCCCGGGTCGCGGCCGAGAAGCTGCCGCGCGCAGCCGTCCTGCACGAGGAGGGCGTCAGCAAGGACGCGCTGCTCGCGCAGGGCGTCGACCGGGTCGGCGCCTTCGCCGCGTGCACCGGCGACGACCGCACGAACCTGCTCGCGGCGATGCACGCCGGCCAGCTCGGCGCCGGGCTGACGCTCGCGGTCGTCTCGCGCGAGGAGTTCACCCCGCTGGTCGATGCGCTCGGCGTCGGCGCCGCGTTCTCCTCGCGGGTCGTCACCGCCGAGGCGATCCTGCGCGCGGTGCGCGGCAGCAACGTCGCCTCGCTGCACCTCGTGGCGGGCGGCGGCGAGATCCTCGAGGTCACCGTCGACCCGGGCTGCCGCGCGGAGGGCCGGCGCGCCCGCGACGCCGGGTCGCTCGCCCGGACGAACGTCGCCGCGATCATCCGCGAGGGCCGCGTGCTGCTCGCCGATCCCGAGGACGTCGTGCGGGGCGGTGACCGGCTGCTGCTCTTCAACCAGCGCCGGGGCGTCGCGGACATCAGCGGGGCGTTCCACGCATGAGGCGCGGCTGGGGCGCCGGCCCGTCGCTGAACTGGTCGGTCATCGTTCCCGTCGTCTCCGGCGCGGTGCTCGCCGTCGCGGCCGGGCTGCTGCTGTGCGCGGTCGTGGCGCTCGTCAGCCCCGACGGCGGCGGGGTGGCGTTCGGGGCGACGGGCCTCGTCGCCGGCGCGCTGTCGCTGGCCGGGCTGCTCGTGCCGGGCCGGCGTCGCGGGGCTCCGCTGCGCCCGCGCGACGGCTTCGCCGCGGTCTCGCTCGCGTGGATCGTCGCCGCGGCGGTGGGGGCGATCCCGTTCCTGCTGGTGGGCGCCTTCGACCGTCCGGTGGACGCCTACTTCGAGAGCATGAGCGGCTTCACCACGACGGGGGCGACGCTGCTCTCGGACATCGAGGGGCAGGCCGACGCCGTCCTCTTCTGGCGCTCACTGAGCCAGTGGATCGGCGGCGTGGGGATCGTCGTGCTCGTGGTGGCGATCGCGCCCGCGACCGGTCTGGCCACGCAGAAGGTCTTCTACGCCGAGACGTCGGGCGTCACCGCCGACCGCCTCACGCCGCGGATCGCGGACACCGCGAAGATCATCGGCCTCGTCTACCTCGCGCTCACGACGCTCGGCTTCCTCGGTTTCTGGGCCGCGGGGATGTCGGCCTGGGATGCGCTGAACCACGTGTTCACCAGCGTGGCGACGGGCGGCTTCTCGACGAAGAACACCTCGATGGCGGCGTTCGACTCGCTGGCGATCGAACTGGTGGCGATCGCCGTGATGGTCGCCTCTGGCGTGAACTTCGCCTTCTACTACCGCGCGCTGCGCGGTCGCGACCGCCTCTGGCCCGCCGCCGCCGAGGTGCGCGCCTACTTCCTCATCCTCCTGGGCGCGACGCTCGCCGTCTCCGCGTCGCTCGTGATCTCGAGCGACGGCTACGGGATCGGGGAGGGGCTGCGCCAGGGCGCCTTCGCCGTCTCGAGCCTCATGACGACGACCGGCTACACCACCGACGACTTCGACGACTGGAACGACTTCGCCCGCGTGAGCCTCGTCGTGCTGATGTTCGTCGGCGCATGCGCCGGCTCCACCGCCGGCGGCATGAAGGTGATCCGCGTGATGCTGCTGGCCAAGAGCGCCTCGCAGGAGGTCCAGCGCCAGCTCGAGCCGCAGGCGGTCAAGGTGCTGCGCGTCCGCGGGCGCGTGTTCTCCGAGGACGTGCGACGCGGCGTCTTCTCGTTCTTCTCGCTCTACGTGACCGTCTTCGCCGCCGGGACGCTGCTGATCGCCGCCACCGGCCTCGAGCCGATCACCGCCGCGACGAGCGTCGCGGCGACGCTGAACGTCGTCGGCCCGGGCCTCGGCGAGGTCGGCGGCCTGGAGAACTTCTCGGTCGTCCCCGAGGGCGGCCTGTGGCTGCTCAGCGCGATGATGCTCATCGGCCGCCTCGAGGTGTTCACCGTGCTCGTGCTGCTCACGCCGGCGTTCTGGCGCGGCTCCCTGCGCTGAAGGCGCGCGCAGCGCCGCGTGCGCCGGTCAAGGATCCGGACCGTTGGCCGAAGGGAACCACACGCCACGGGCGGCTGGACCCGGGACCGACATCGCGGGACCTCCGGCGTCGCCCGTGGCGTCTGCTGCCCGGGCGCGCTACGCCGCCGCCTGCGCCGCCCAGTCGCGGTAGAGCCCCGCGTAGTGCCCGCCGGCCGCCAGCAGCTCGTCGTGGGTGCCCTGCTCGATGATCCGCCCGTGCTCGAGCACGACGATCCGCCCCGCCTGGCGGATCGTGGAGAGGCGGTGGGCGACGACGATCGCCGTGCGCCCGGCCACGAGCCGCCGCAGCCCCTCCTCGATCTTCCCCTCGGTGTGGAGGTCGACGTTCGAGGTCGCCTCGTCGAGGATCAGGATCCGCGG
>JALOLQ010000285.1 GCA_025455895.1 Solirubrobacteraceae bacterium | reverse complement strand
CAGGGGATCGTCACCGGCCCGGACGGCAACCTGTGGACGGCCAGCGCCGACAAGGTGATCCGGATCCCGCCGGGGAACCCGACCGGGGAGACCCTGTTCACGCTCACGAGCAGCGCCTCCCCCGCCGCGCGCGGGATCACGGTCGCCGACGGCGCGCTGTGGGTGGCGGACTTCGCCGGAGGGAGCAACGGCGCGGTCGTCCGCGTGACGACGGCCGGGACGCAGACGCCGTTCCCGGTGAGCGGCGGACCGCAGGAGCTGGCGGGAAGCCCCGGCGGCGCCGTGCTGTTCACCGACCCGCTCGCCAGCCCGCAGCAGATCGGCCGGATCGCTCCCGGTGGTCAGCCGCAGCTCACCGACCGTCCCCAGACCGACCCGTTCGGCGTGACCTTCGGTCCCGACGGCGCATGGTGGCTGGCGGAGTTCTCGAAGGGGCGCATCGCCCGCGTCACGCTCGACGGGCAGGTCACGACGCTCGACGTCTCGGGCATCAACGACCCCCGCGAGGTGGCCGCGGGCCCGGGCAGCACGCTGTGGGTCTCCCTCGAGCAGTCGAAGCGGGTCGCCCGCATCACCGGCGTCGAGGTGCCGCCCGCACCGATCGTGCCACCGGCGCCTGCCGTCCCGCCGGCCGGAGCCGTGCCCGACACGACCGCCCCGGCGGTCACCGCGCTCGGCCTCCGCCCCGCCGCCTTCCGCGCCGCGCCCGGCCGCCTGGCGCTCGGCGGCAAGGGCCGCTCGCGGGTGACCCTCGCGCTGAGCGAAGCCGCCACCGTCCGCTTCACCGCGGAGCGGCGCGTCGCGGGGCGCCGGTCCGGCGGGCGCTGCGTCGCGCCCACGCGCCGGACCCGCCGCGCCGGCGCGCGCTGCGTGCGCAGCCTCCCGGCCGGCGGCTCGGTCGCGCTCGCTCTCCCCGCGGGTACGAGCCGCCTGGCCTTCTCGGGCCGGCTGGCCCGCGCGCTGCGGCCGGGGCTCCACCGGCTGGTCGCGACGCCCACCGACGCCGCCGGCAACCGCGGGGCCGCGCGCCGCGCGACGTTCACGATCCTGCCGCCCCGGCGCCGCTGACGCCGTCTGCGAGGATCCGGCCCATGAGCCTTCCCGTCCCCTCACCCGAAGCGGTCGTCGTCGTCACCGGCGCGTCGTCCGGCATCGGGGCCGAGCTCGCCCGGCAGCTCGCCGCGCTCGGCCACGACGTCGCGCTCGTCGCCCGCCGCGAGGATCGCCTCCAGGAGCTCGCCGAGGAGATCCGCGCCGGGCACGAGGTGCAGGTCACCGTCCACGCGTCCGACCTGCGCGAGCGGGCGGCACGCGAGGCGCTGCTCGGTGCGATCGCGAGCTCCGGCCGCCACGTCGCCGGCCTGGCGAACAACGCGGGCTACGGCTCGACCGGCCGCGCCTGGGAGCTCGACCTGGAGGTCGAGGAGGGCCAGATCGAGCTGAACATCGAGGCGCTCCACCACCTCACGCTCGCCGTGGTCCCCGAGATGGTCCGCCGCCGCGCCGGCGCGGTGCTGAACGTCGCCTCGGGCGCCGCCTTCCAGCCGATGCCGGGGATGGCGACCTACGCGGCGACGAAGGCGTTCGTGCAGTCGTTCTCCGAGGCGCTGCACGCGGAGCTGGCGGGCACCGGCGTCTCGGTCACGACGCTCTGCCCCGGCCCGGTGGACACCGAGTTCACCGAGGTCGCCGGGATCGACGAGTCGCGCTTCCCCGGGCTGCTGAAGGTCTCGGCCGAGGAGGTCGCCGAGCAGGGCGTGCGCGGGATGCTCACCGGCAAGCGCTCGGTGATCCCCGGCACGCCCAACCAGGCGCTCGCGCTCGCCGGGCGCTACACGCCGCGCTCGGTCGTGCTGCCGGTGCTGAAGCGCCAGACGCTCTCCTGAGCGCCCGGCGCCTCAGCCCGGCGAGGTCCTAGGCGGCCTCGGACTGCGGCCCGCGGCCGGCGAGCAGCTCCTCGGCGACGCGGTCGGTCGCGTCGTGCGCGCCGCCGACGAGGCGGCGGCTGAGCTGCGCGCGGCGGAACGTCAGCGGCGCGTCGTGCTCCCACGTCGCGCCGATCCCGCCGTGCGTGGCGATCTGCTGGCGCCCGGCGAAGTCGAGCGCGCCGCCGGCGACCGAGCGCGCCGCGCTCGCCGCGTAGGCCAGCTCGCCCGGGGCGTCGGTGAACGCCCAGCCGGCGTAGATCAGCAGCGACTTCGCGTTCTCCAGGCGCCGCAGGATCTCCACGAGGCCGTGCTTGACGGCCTGGTAGGAGCCGATCGCGCGGCCGAACGTGAAGCGCTCCTTCGCGTACTGGATCGACACCTCGAGCGCCGTCTCGACCGCGCCGACCGACTCGGCCGCGATCAACAGCTGCGTGAGGTACCAGGCCTCCGCGATCTGCTCGGCGGAGAGGTCGAGCCGCGCGCCCTGCGCGCCGTCGAGCACCACGGTGCCCAGGTCGCGCGTGGCGTCGTAGCTCCAGTCGGCCGTGACGCTCACCCCGGCGGCCGAGGCGTCGACCGCGGCCGCGACCGGCGCACCGCCCGCGTCGCGGCCGATCACCACGAGCACGTCGGCCCGGCCGGCGTCGGGCGCCCAGGCGACCGTGCCGCTGAGCGTCACGACGTCGCCCTCGACGCTCGCCTGCGGCGCCGGCACGCGGGCCATCCCCGAGACGGGGTCGACGGTCCACTCCGGCTCGAGGCTGCTCGGCGGCCGCGCCGGCAGCCACGCTGCCTTCAGCTCGCCGGCGGCGACGTCGGCGATCCGCGCGTAGCCGCCGCGGTCCAGCAGCAGCGAGGCGGGGACCGCGCCGAGCAGCGGCGCGGCGGCCAGGACCTTCCCGGCCTCCTGGGCCACGAGCACGGCGTCGTAGGCGCCGAGGCCCGCGCCGCCGTTGTCCTCGCTGACCATCAGGCCGAGCCAGCCGGCCTCGGCCGCCGTGGGCCACAGGTCCAGGCGCTCGGCCGGGTCCTCGATCCCCTCGCGCGCGGCCTCGACCGTCTTGAAGCGCGAGAGCGCGTTCTGCGCGGCCTCGCGCAGGAACTCCTGCTCGTCGGACAGGTTCAGGTTCATGCCGCCGCCCCTTCCTTCTCCTTGGCCCGTAGCTCGCTGAACGGGATGCCCTTGTCCAGGCGCGGCTCCGGCGGGAGGCCGAGCACGCGCTCGCCGATGGTGTTGCGCAGGATCTCCTCGGTGCCGCCCGCGGACTTGAGCCCCGGCAGGAACGAGATCATGTACGCCCACTCGCTCTCCTCGCGGAGCGCCTCGGGC
>JALOLQ010000284.1 GCA_025455895.1 Solirubrobacteraceae bacterium | reverse complement strand
CCACAAGTGGGCCGACCGGCGCCTCGTCGACGCGCTCGCCGAGGCCGGCGGCGCGACGGCGCTGCTGCTCGACGCCGACGGCGCGGTGCTCGAGGCGGGCTGGGCGAACGTCTTCCTGCTCGACGGCGACCGGCTCCACACGGCGCCCGACGACGGGCGGATCCTTCCCGGGGTGACGCGTGCGCGGCTCCTGGCGCTGGCACCCGAGCTCGGGCTCGAGGTCGTCGAGCAGGCCCCGGCGCTCGAGGTGCTCGCCGGTGCTCCCGGCCTGCTGCTCACCTCCGCCCTGCGGATGGCCGTGCCCGCGCGGGTGCTGGGCGCCCGGGCGCCCGCTCCCGACCCGCGGATCGCTCAGCTGGCGACCGCCCTGGCCCGCGGCGTCGCGGCGGCACGCCGGGCCTGAGCGCCTAGGCGTCCGCGCGCACCATCGGATCCGGCGACCCGGCGCCGAGCGCGCTGCCGGCCGGCGGGCGCCAGGTCACCGCGTCCTCGATCGCGCGCGCGGTCGCCACGTCCTTCGCGGTCAGCCCGCCGGCGTCATGCGTCGTCAGGTGCACGGTGACGCGCGCGTAGGAGACCTCGAGGTCCGGGTGGTGCCAGGCCGCCTCGGCGACGAGGCCGATCGCGCCGACGACCATCAGCGTCTGCGGCCAGCCGGCGGTCGCGTAGTCGCGGCGTAGGCGCCCGTCGGCCGCGGTCCAGCCGGCGAGGCCGGCCTCGGTGAGCGCGGCGGTGGCCTGCTCGGGGGTGAGGGTCTCGCTCATGGCGCGCATGATCGCGCACCGCGGTTGCGGCCCGGCGCCGGGACCGGGATGCTCCCGCGTCCATGTCGTCGAACCTCGTCGAGCTCGCGCGCCGCCACCACGCCTCGGGCGAGGCGAACGCCGTCGAGCTGCTCGCGCAGGTCGTGCGCGAGCGCGGCGAGCTGACCGCCGCCGACATCCGCGCCGTCGCGGCGCGGACCGGGCTGCCGGAGGCCGCGGTCCACGGCGTCGCGACGTTCTACGACGACCTGACCGCCGCCCGCGGCACGCGCGACGTGCGGGTCTGCACCGGCACCGCGTGCTTCGCGGCGTCGGGCGAGGGCCACGTCCACGCCCTCGAGGACGGGCTTGCCGTGCGACTCGGCGAGCGCGCGCCGGACGGCTCGGTGTCGCTCGGCGAGGCCGTCTGCCTCGGGCTCTGCCACAGCGGCCCGGCCGTCCGCGACGGCGACGTGATCGACGCCGGGCCGGGCGCGATCGAGCGCGTCCTCGCCGGCACGGCCCGGCCCGCCGCCGAACCCGCGGCCCGCAGCCTGCTCGCCGAGCCGGTGCTGCTTCAGACCGGCGACTGGACCGCGCTGCGCCACGCCCTCACCCCCGAGGCGCTGCGCGCCGAGGTCGAGGCCTCCGGGCTGCTCGGCCGCGGCGGCGCCGGCTTCCCGGCCGGGCGCAAGTGGGCGTTCGCGGCCGCCGCCGCCGGCGAGGAGAAGCTCGTCGTCGCCAACGGCGACGAGGGCGACCCGGGCTCGTACATCGACAAGCACCTGATGGAGCGCTCGCCGGCGCTCGTGCTCGAGGGCATGGCGCTCGCCGCGTACGCGATCGGCGCGCGCCACGGCTTCGTGCTCGTGCGCTCGGAGTACCCCGCGTCGAAGCCCGCGCTGCAGGCCGCCGCCGCGGCCGCGCGCGCCGAGGGCCTGCTCGGCCCCGAGGCCGGCTTCGACGTGACGATCGTCGAGGGCGCGGGCTCGTACGTCGTCGGCGAGGAGACGGCGCTGCTCGCCTGCCTGCAGGGCCTGCGCGGCGCGGTCTCCGCGCGCCCCCCGTTCCCGGCCGAGCGCGGGATGCACCACGCGCCGACGCTCGTCCACAACGTCGAGACGCTCGCGAGCGTCCCGGGGATCGTGCGCGGCGGCGCCGAGGCCTACCGCGCGCTCAGCCCGGGCGCGACCCCGGGCTCGAAGCTCGTCTGCTTCAACGAGCGCTTCGCCGCGCCGGGCGTCGTCGAGGTGCCGTTCGGCATGACGGTGCGGGCGCTGTGCGAGGACCTCGCCGGCGGGCTGCGCGACGGGCACGCGATCAAGGCCGTGCAGATCGGCGGCCCGCTCGGCGGGATCCTGCCCGCGGCGCGGCTCGACACCGTCTTCGACCTCGAGCCGCTCACGCGCGAGGGCTGCATGGTCGGCCACGGCTCGATCCTCGCCTTCGACGAGCGCACCGACATGCGCGCCGTCGCGCGCCACCTGCTGCGCTTCGGCGCGCACGAGTCGTGCGGGAAGTGCTTCCCATGCCGGGTCGGCCTGCACCGCGCGCACGAGATGGTCGCCGCCGACGCCCCGGTCGACCGCGCGCGGCTCGAGGCGCTGCTCGAGACGCTCGAGCTCGGCTCGCTGTGCGCGCACGGCGGCGGCATGCCCGCGCCGATCCGCAGCCTGATCGCCCACTTCCCCGACGAGCTGGGGCTCGCCTGATGCCGCGCGTGAGCATCGACGGCGTCGCCGTGGACGTCCCCGAGGGCGCGACGCTGCTCGAGGCCGCGCGCGCCGCCGGCCGCGACGTGCCGACGCTGTGCTTCGACGAGCGCCTGGCCCCGTTCGGCGCCTGCCGCGTGTGCCTCGTCGGCCTCGAGGGCGCGCCCGGGCCGGTCGCCTCGTGCACGACCCCGTGCCGCGAGGGCGCCGTGGTGGACACGCGCGACCCGGTCGCCCGGCGCGTCGCCGGCGCGGTGGTCGAGCTCGTGCTCTCCGAGCTGCCCGAGCCGCCCGCGGCGCACACCGAGCTCGCCGCCGTCGCGCGCGAGCTCGGGGTCGGCGCGCCGCGCTGGACCGGCGAGGTCCACGGCGCCCGCGAGGACGAGCCGCCGCACCCCTACCTCGCGCTGCGCCACGAGCTGTGCATCTCCTGCGGGCGCTGCGTGCGCGCGTGCGACGAGGTCCAGGGGACGTTCGCGCTCACCGCCACCGGCCGCGGCTTCCACGCGAACGTCGCCGCCGGGATCGACGAGGGCTTTCGCGCCAGCGCCTGCGTGAGCTGCGGCGCCTGCGCCGACACCTGCCCGACCGACGCGATCACCGAGGTCTCGCTGCTGGCGCTCGCGGCCGAGGGCGACCGGGCGTAGCATCGGCGGACCGAGTCCGATGGCCGCCCGCTTCGACAGCACCGTCTCCACCACCTGCGGCTACTGCGGGGTCGGCTGCCGCCTGGAGGCGCACACCAGGGGCGGACGGGTCGTGGCGATCTCGCCCGCCCACGACGGCCCGGCCAACCGCGGCCACACATGCCTCAAGGGCCGCTTCGCCCACCAGTTCTCGCGCTCGCGCGACCGGCTCGTCACGCCGCTCGTGCGCGGGGCCGACGGCGCGCTGCACCCGGCCTCCTGGGACGAGGCGCTCGGGCTGATCGCCTCGCGGCTCACGGAGATCCGCGCCGCCCACGGGCCGGACGCGATCGCCGGCCTGGCCTCCTCGCGCGGGACGAACGAGGACTGCTGGGCGCTCCAGCGCCTGCTGCGCGCGGCGATCGGCACGAACAACATCGACAACTGCTCGCGCGTCTGCCACTCGCCGACGTCGTTCGCGCTGCGGCGCGCGCTCGGCTACTCGGGCGCGACGGGCAGCTTCGACGACCTCGACCACGCCGGCGCGGCGATCATCATCGGCGCGAACCCGACCGAGGGCCACCCCGTCGTCGGCGCGCGGATCAAGCAGGCCGCGCTGCGCGGGCTGCGGCTCGTCACGATCGACCCGCGCCGGATCGAGCTGGCCGACCACGCCGAGGTCCACCTCGCCCCGCGCCCGGGGACGAACGCCGCGGTGCTCCTCGGCCTCGCCCACGTCGCCCACCGCGACGGCCACGCCGACCCGGCGTTCATCGCCGCGCGCACGAGCGGCTTCGAGGCCTTCGAGGCGCTGCTCGAGGCCTACGACCCCGCGGCGGTGCAGGAGATCAGCGGCGTGCCCGCGACGGACCTCGAGGCGGCGGCGCGCGTCTACGCCGAGGCCGCCGACGCCTCGATCGTCTGGGGCCTGGGCGTCACCGAGCACAAGTACGGCTCGGAGGTCGTGCAGCTCATCTGCGACCTCGCGCTGATGACCGGGAAGCTCGGGCGCCCCGGCTCGGCGCTGCTGCCGCTGCGCGGGCAGAACAACGTCCAGGGATCCTCCGACATGGGCGCGCTGCCCGACACGTACTCCGGCTACCGGCGCGTGGACGACGAGGACGTCGCGCGCTCGTTCGAGGCGGCCTGGGGCGTGCCGCTCTCGCGCCGGCCCGGCCTGAAGATCCCGGAGATGTTCGACGCCGCGATCGCCGGGGACCTCAAGGCGATGATCATCTTCGGCGAGGACGTCGCGCAGACCGATCCGAACACCGCGCACGTCGAGCGCGCGCTCGAATCGCTCGAGCTGCTCGTCTGCCAGGACATCTTCGAGACCGAGACGACGAGCTTCGCCGACGTCGTCCTGCCCGCCTCCTCGTTCCTCGAGAAGACCGGCACGTTCACGAACGCCGAGCGGCGCATCCAGCTCGTCGGCGCGGCGATCGACCCGCCCGGCGACGCGCGCACCGACTTCGAGATCCTCACCTCGCTCTCCCACGCGCTCGGGCACGACATGGGTCTGGCGGGCCCCGAG
>JALOLQ010000283.1 GCA_025455895.1 Solirubrobacteraceae bacterium | reverse complement strand
GCGCCTGGAAGCGGGTGCCCCCGACGCCCAGCTCGATCGCCTCCGCCCGCAGGTCGGCCTCCGCGCGGACCCCGTAGGTCAGCACGGGCCGCCGGATCGCGTCGCGCAGCGACGCGGCGCGCGGGTCGTCGGCGTTGAGCACGGCGTGGCCGTCCTCGCGCAGCAGCCCCTCGAACAGCTTCCGCTTCGCCGCGAAGTAGCGGTCCATGTCGCCGTGGAAGTCGAGGTGGTCGCGGGTCAGGTTCGTGAAGACCGCGACCGCGAACGCGCACCCGTGCACGCGCTTCATCTCGAGCGAGTGCGAGGACACCTCGAGCACGGCGTGGCTGCAGCCCGCCGCCCGCATCTCCTGGAAGTACCCCTGCAGCTCCGAGGCCTCCGGGGTGGTGCGCACGGCCTCGGCGAGGCGGTCGCCGACCCGGTACTGCACCGTGCCCACGAGGCCCACCCGGTGGCCCGCCGCGCGCAGCGCCGCGTCGACCAGGAACGTGGTCGTCGTCTTGCCGTTGGTGCCGGTGACGCCGACGAGCGTCAACTCGCGGGCCGGCTGCCCCAGCACGGCGGCGGAGAGGATCGCGAGCGCCTCGCGGGCGTCGGGCACCTGCAGCCACGGGCTCCCCGGCCGCGGCGGCTGCTCGGAGGCGACGGCCACGGCGCCCTTGCGCAGCGCCGCCTCCACGAAGGCGTTGCCGTCGCTCCTCTCGCCCCGGATCGCGACGAACAGCTCGCCGGGGCGCGTGATGCGCGAGTCGTGGCCGACACCGGCCACGGTCACGGAAGGATCCCCCTCGAGCCGGGCGCCCGGCACGAGGCTCGCGAGAGCGGCGAGCTTCAAGGCGCTCCGCTCCCCTCGGGTGCGCGTCCCAGCGTGAGGACGCAGGCGGCGCCCGGCTCGATCTCGGCGCCGGGCTCCGGGGCCTGGCCCACCACCTGGCCGGTGCCGCGCAGCTCCACGATCAGGCCGCGCCGCGCGGCCACGAGCGCCGCCTCGCGCGCGGGACGCCCGCGCAGGTCGGGCATGCGGCCCGGCTCGTCGGCGGGCGCCTCGCTCGGCAGCGGGGCGGGCGTGTATGCCGCCGGCCGCGCCAGGCGCTCGGTCGAGTAGGTGACGGCGCGCAGCACGCGCTCGGGGTCGTCCGGCGGCACGGCCAGCCGGCGCAGCGCCCGCTCGGCGACGCGGGCGAACACGGGCGCCGCCACGTCGCCGCCCTGGTTGCGCTCCCCCTTGGGCTCGTCGAGGGCCACGAAGATCGCCAGGGCCGGGCGCGATGCGGGCACGTAGCCCATGAAGGAGGCGACGTGGGCGGTCATCGAGTAGCGCCCGCTCGGGTCGACCTTCTGGGCGGTGCCGGTCTTGCCCGCCACCGTGTAGCCGGCGACGGCCGCGTGACGCCCCGTGCCGCCCTCGCGCACGACGCCGCGCAGGATGTCGGTCAGCACGTCCACCGTCTCGGGCTCGAGCACGCGGCGCACCGCCAGCGGCCGGAACGACTTGACGACCTTCCCGTCGGGGTCCTCGACCTGGCGCACGATCAGCGGCTTCATCAGGTAGCCGCCGTTGGCGACCGCGGCGATCGCCGAGGCCGCCTGCAGCGCCGTGACGCCGATCTCCTGGCCGAACGAGAGCGAGGGCAGCGAGAGGGCGCTCCAGCGGGCGGTGGGGCGCAGGATCCCGCTCGACTCGCCCGGCAGCTCGACGCCGGTCTGGACGCCGAAGCCGAAGTCGCGGATGTAGCGGTAGAAGTTCTCGCGCCCGAGCCGCTGCGCGACGCGGATCATGCCGACGTCGGAGGACTTGGCGATCACGTCGCGGAAGCGCAGCGCGTCGAAGACGCCGTGGTCGTTGATGCGCGTCCCGGCGATCTCGATGCCGCCGCCGCCGCAGTCGATCACCTCGTCGGGGGTGACCACCTTCTCCTGCAGCCCGGCCGCCGCCGTGACGACCTTGAAGATGCTGCCCGGCTCGAAGGCGTCGGTCACCGCGCGGTTCTTCCAGCGCGAGCTGGAGAAGGCGCCGAAGCGGTTCGGGTTGAAGGTGGGCCGGTTGGCGAGGGCGAGGATCTCGCCGCTCGCGGGGTCCATCACGACGACGCTGCCGGCGAGCGAGCCCGACTCGCGCACCGCGCGCTCCAGCTCGACCTCGGCCGCGTGCTGGATCGCCTCGTCGAGGGTCAGCACGACCGTGTGGCCCTCGGTCGAGGGCTTCTCGATGTACTCGAGCGGGCTGCGCCGCGCGTCGGTGCGCACCACCACCTTGGCGGCGCGGCCGCGGATCTCCTCGTCGAAGGCGTACTCGACGCCGCTCATGCCGAGGTTGTCGATGCCGACGTAGCCGAGCACCTGTGCCGCCAGCTCGCGCTTCGGGTAGTAGCGGCGGTTCTCGGTGACGAAGCCGATCCCGGGCAGCTCGAGCGCGCGCACGTCGGCCGCGGTGGCGGGGTCCAGCTTGCGCCGCACCCAGACGAAGGCGCGGTTGCGCTGGAGCTGCGCGCGCAGCTCCTTGCGCTCGGCGGCGTCGAGGCCCAGCACGCGCCCGATCGCGCTCGCGGCGCCGGCCGGGTCGGTGATGTCCTGGGGCACGGCGTAGAGGCTCTCGGCGTCCACCGAAACGGCGAGCGCGCGGCCGTCGCGGTCCACGATCGCGCCGCGCCGCGGCGCCAGCTTGATCGTGCGCTCGGACTGGCGTGCGGCCTGCTTCTCGTAGGCCGCGCGGTCCAGCACCTGGAGCTGCACGAGGCGGACGGTGCTGACGGCGGCCCAGAGCGTGATCGTGAGTCCGACCAGCATCAGGCGCAGCCGCACGAGGCGCTCGCTCTGGGTGGGCTCCATCCGCTAGTTCCGGACCCCCGGCTTGCTCGTCCCGGGGGAGGCTGGCGTCTCGGGGACCGCTGTGCCGCTCGCGAGGCGCGCGGCCTCGGGCACGGCCTTCGGGACCTCGACGACGATCGTGCGCGCCGGCTCGGGCGCGCTCATCCCGAGGTCCCTGATCGCGATCGTCTCGACGCGGCGCAGGTTCTCGAGCGCCGCCTTCTCGAGGCGCAGCTTGCGGTTCTCCTCGACGAGCCGCTCGCGCTCGCGGTTCATGCGCTCGGTCTCCATCGTGGTCTGCCGGTGCTCCAGGTGCGGCCAGGCGTACAGCCCCGCCCCGACCACCAGCACCATCACGACCAGCAGCAGCACCCACAGGTCGCGGTGGGCCCGGCGGTCCACCTCGCGCACGACGCGGGAGTTGTCGATCCTCACGCCGCCTCCGCCCGCTCGCGCTCG
>JALOLQ010000282.1 GCA_025455895.1 Solirubrobacteraceae bacterium | reverse complement strand
CGGTCGGGCTCCGCCCGCTCGCGTTCGACCCCGGGCAGGCCTTCGGGCTCGGGCCGCGCCTCACCCTCACGGCCGACCTCGTGATGCGCGAGGGCGGCGAGGCCGGCGCGAGCCGGGTGCGCATCGGCGGCGAGTGCGAGCTGCTCCCGGGGCTCTCGCTGCGCGGCTCGGCCGACGACCACGGCGACTGGCGGGCGGGGATCGCGCTGCTCGGCCCGCGTGTCACCGCCCACGCGCTCGCCGACCGCCGCGAGGCCGGCTCGCCGCACGCCGCGGCCTACGGGGTCCAGGTGCACTCCGCCGACGAGCGCACCGTGCTCCAGACGCCGGGCTCCCGGCGGGTCGCCACCCTCGCCGTCTCGGGCAACCTCGGCGACGAATCGCTCGGCGGCTTCTCGCTGCTCGGGGGCGACGCCACCGTGTCGTCGGCGCCGCTCCACGCCGCCCTCGAGCACGCGCTCGAGGAGCCGCGCGTGCGCGGGGTGCTGCTCGAGCTCGGCGGGGCGACCGGCATGGCGCAGCTCGAGGAGCTGCGGCCGCGCCTCGCGCGCCTGCGCGCGGCGGGCAAGCCGGTGGTGGCGTGGCTGCCGTGGGGCGCCGGCCGCGGCGACCTCTACCTCGCCGGCGCGTGCGACCGCATCGTGGCGTCCCCCGAGGGGCAGTTCATGCAGCTCGGGCTCAGGGTCGAGCAGCGCTACTACCGGCGCATGCTCGCGGACCTCGGCCTGCGCCTCAACCGCACCTCGGCCGGCCGCTACAAGTCGGCGGGGCGCAACCTCACCGTGGATTCCACCACCGCCGAGGACCGCGAGGCGATCGAGCGCAACCTCGACGTCATCCAGGAACTGTTCGTCTCGACCTTCGCCGCCGACCGCCGGATCGCGCGCGACAGCCTGCTCGGCGTGCTCGACGGCCGCGACTGGCCGGCCGGGGAGCTGACGGCGCGCCGCGTGCTCGACGCGGTGGGCGAGCGCGAGGACGCGCTCGCGGCGCTCGGCGGCCTCGCCGGCCTCGGCGCCGAGCCCTCCACGGTGGCCGCCACGCGGCTCGAGGTCGCGCGGCGCGCTTGGCACGTGCCGGCGCGGGTGGCGGTGGTGTACGCCAGCGGCGGGATCGAGCTCGGCCGCAGCGGCAACGACCCGCTGTGGGGCCCGACCCTCGGCGCGGCGACGCTCGTCGGGCAGCTCGAGTCGGCGTTCCGCGACCCCGGGGTGCGCGCGGTGGTGCTGCGCATCGAGAGCCCGGGCGGCTCGGCGCTCGCCTCCGACGCCATGCACCGCGCCACGGTGCGGCTCAAGCGCGAGACCGGCAAGCCGCTGGTCGTGTCGATGGGGCGCACCGCGGCCTCGGGCGGCTACCACCTCGCGATCGACGCCGACCGCATCCTCGCCGACCGCTTCACCCGCACCGGCTCGATCGGCGTGGTGTTCGCCTCGCCGTCGCTCGAGGGGTTCTACGCCCGGCGCGGCGTCCGCCAGGACGTGTTCCAGCGCGGCGAGTGGATGGGCGCCTTCTCGCCGGGCAAGGACTGGGACCCGGCGTTCCAAGCCTCGGCCGACTCGGCGATCGGGCGCTCGTACCGCTCGTTCGTGCGCAAGGTGGCGGCCGGGCGGAAGCTGAGCTTCGAGCAGGCCGACGCGGTGGCGCAGGGCCGCGTCTGGATGGGCGAGGACGCGCTCGCGCGCGGCCTGGTGGACGGCATCGGCGGGCTCGAGGACGCGGTCGCCGAGGCGCGCCGGCGCGGCGGCGTCCCGGCGGGCGAGCGCATCCGCCTCGCCGAGTACCGGCGGCCGTCGGGCGGCTTCGTCGAGCGCCTCATCGCCTCGTCGCTGCGCGCGTCGTGGGAGCGTCACGTGGGCAGCCTGAGCCTGGAGGAGGGGCCGATGTACCTCGCGGAGCCGATCGATGTCGAGTGAGCGACGCGGAGCCGCCGCCAGGTCGCAGCGGAGCGCGCGGCCGGCCGCCGGCCCGGGCGCACGGGCGCACGCCACAGCGCTCACCGAGGCCGCGCCGGTCGCGCCCGACGGGCGCCGCGCGCGCGCGTCGGCCCTCCTGCTCGCGTGCCTCGCGGCGCTGGTGGTGGCCCGGGTGCTCAGCATCTTCGCGCCCGGCATGTGGGTCTGGGGCTTCAACTACCAGCGCTACATCATCGCCGGACTGGCCTACCTGCCGTGGCTGCTGAGCGCCCTCGTGTTGGTCCCGCCGGTGGCCCGGGTGGTGGCCCCCGCCGTGGCCCCGCTCGGCGACGGGTTCGCGCGCGGCGCGACCTGGGCGCGCGGGGTCGCGTTCGCGCTCCCCGCCGCGCTCGTGCTGATGATCCCCGACCGGGTGCGGCTGGTCGGCGATTTCCTGCTGCGGCAGGGCGCCCCCGAGGCGCCGCGGCCGCCCGGGCCGCTGTCGGCGCACGCGCTGCCGCTCGACGGCTGGCTGCACGTCGGCTGGCCGCAGCTCGCGATGGACATGGGGGTGATGAGCGCCATCGACGCCAGCCGCACGCTCGGATCCCTCGAGGCCGGGCTGCTCGGGGTCGCGGCCGCGGCGCTGCCGGCGGCGATGCGGCTCGGCGGCGCGCCCGCGGTGGGGGTGTGGTCGCTCGGCGTGTTCGGCGGCTGGCTCGGGCTCTTCACCGGCTACGGCACGGCGCTCGCGGGGATGGGCATCGTGGTGCTGGTGGCGGCGGCGAGCGTGGTGCGGATCGGCCGCGAGGGCCGCGGCCTGCTGCCGTTCGGCCTCGCGCTCGCCGCCGGGTTCGGCCTGCACCGCTCGGCGCTGGCCCTGCTGCCGGCGTTCGCGTGGGCGGCCTGGCGGGCCTGGGGCGCGACCGCGGACGACGCCGCTGAGCGCCGCCGCGTGCAGGCCGCGCTCGTGACCCCGGCGGTCGCGCTGCTGCTGTTCGGGCTGCCGATCGCGCGCGGCGTCGCCGCGCACGATGCCGCCCACCTGCGCCCGGCGTGGGCCGCCGCCTTCTCGGCCGCCGCCTGGTTCACCGGACCGCGGCTGCTCGACGTGCTCAACCTGCTGCTGCTGCTCGTCCCGCTCGCGCTCGCCGCGCCGCTGCTGTTCGCGGCACTCCGTCCCGCCGGGCCGCGCCGCGCCGAGCTCGCCGGACTGGCGTGGCTGGCGGCCCCGTTCGCGCTCGGGCTCGTCGTGTTGTTCCCGCGCCACGGCCCGTTCCGCGGCTGGGACTTCTTCGCGCCATCCGCGATCGCGCTCGCCGCGCTCACCGCGTGGCTCGCCGGCGAGTCGATGCGCGGGACACGCCGGGCGTG
>JALOLQ010000030.1 GCA_025455895.1 Solirubrobacteraceae bacterium | reverse complement strand
CACCGAGCGCTACGGGGTCGAGTCCGTCGGCGCGGTGATCCCCTCGCTGTCCTCGCAGGGTCAGCCGTCGGCCGGCGAGCTGGCCGAGCTCGAGGAGACGATCGAGCGCGAGGGGGTGAAGGCCGTCTTCCCCGAGAGCTCGCTGAATCCGAAGCTCGCCGAGCGCCTCGCGCAGGACACGGGCGTGACCTCCGACTTCCAGCTCTACGGCGATACGCTCGGCGCGCAGGACGAGCCGGCCGGCACGGTGCTGGGGGCGCTGGCCGCGAACGCGACCGCGATGGTCCAGGGGATGAGCGGCGGGACGGAGACGTGCGAGATCGAGGCCTGAGCGGGGCGGTCCTGGCGGACGCCGACGACGTCAGCGCCCGCTACCCGGGCGCGGGCGTCCCGGCGCTCGCCAGCCTCACGTTCGCCGTGCGGGCCGGGGAGCGCGTCGCGGTCCTCGGCCCCAACGGCGGCGGCAAGACGACGCTCTTCCGCCTGCTGACCGGGGAGCTGCCCGCCGCCGGCGGGCGGCTCGAGGTCCCGGCCGGCCGGGTCGCGATCGTCCCGCAGACCGATCGCTCGCGCCTGGACTACCCGGTCAGCGCCCTCGATGTCGCGCTCATGGGCGCCGTCTCGCGCACCCGCTGGTGGCGGCGCCCGGCGCGCGCCGACCGCGCGCTGGCCCGCACCTCGCTCGAGCGCGTCGGGCTCGGCGACCTGGCCCGCGTGACGTTCGGCGACCTCTCCGGCGGGCAGCGCCAGCGCGTGCTCGTCGCGCGGGCGCTCGTGCAGGACGCCCCGCTGCTCCTGCTCGACGAGCCGTTCTCGGGGCTCGACGCGCCGAGCGCCGAGCGGCTCGAGCGGCTGCTCGCCGAGCTGGCCGGCGAGGGCCGCGGGCTGCTGATGGCGACCCACGACCTCGAGCAGGCGCGCGCGGCGGACCTCGTGCTGTGCGTGAACCGCGTGCAGGTCGCGTTCGGCCCGCCCGCCGCGGCGCTCACCCGCGAGGAGATCGAGCGGACCTACGGCGCCGCCCTCGTCCCGCTCGACGACGACGGCCCGGCGCTGCTGCCCCCGCACCACCACGACCACGCATGATCGACTGGCTCACCGATCCGCTCGCCCAGCGCATCGTGCTGCGCGGGATCGCCGAGCTCACGCTGCTCGGCGTCGTCTCGGGCGCGCTCGGATGCTGGGTCGTGCTGGCCGGGCGCTCGTACAGCGCCGAGTCGCTGGCCCACGCGATGCTGCCGGGGCTCGTGGTCGCCTCGCTGCTGGGCTTCTCGCTGCTGCTGGGCGGGGCGCTCGGGCTGCTCGCCGGGGCGCTGGGCATCGCGCTCGTCGGGCGGCTGCCGCGCCTGGACGGGGATGTCGCCGTCTCGGTCGTCATCACCTCGCTGTTCGGGCTCGGCGTGCTGCTCGGGCTCGCGCCCGAGGTCCCGGCCGGGCTCAGCGATCTCCTGTTCGGCGACGTGCTCGGGGTGACCGATGCGGATCTCGTGCTCACCGCCGCGCTCGCGGTGGCGATGACCGCCGTGCTGGCCCTCGTCCATCACAGCCTGCTCGCCGTCGGCTTCGACCGGCTCAGCGCGCCCGCGCTGGGGCGGTCGCCGGCGGCCTTCGACGTCCTGCTCGCGCTGCTGCTCGCGCTGGCGACGCTCGTGGCGGTGCAGGCGCTCGGGAACCTGCTCGTCGTGGCGATGCTCATCGGCCCGGCCGCGTCGGCGCGGCTGCTGTGCCGGCGGATCGTCCCGATGATGGCGCTCGCGACCGCGATCGCCGCGGGCGCCTCCGTCGCGGGCCTGTATCTCTCCTACCACGCCGAGCTGGCGGCCGGGGCGAGCGTGACGCTCGCGCTCGTGGCCGCCTTCGTACTCGCCTCGCTCATCCGGGCGGTCGTCCGCGCCTCCGGCACGGCGGTGCCGGTGCGGTCGTGAACGCGCGCGGGCGCGCCTGGGCCGAGCGGGCGTACCGCGAGCTCGCGGCCCGCGGGCACCGTTCGGGGGGCGCCCGGTCGGCGGTGATCGAGGAGCTGGCACGCGGCGGCGGATGCTGCACCGCCGCCGAGCTCGCGCACCGCCTGCGCGACGGCTCGCGGCCGGCCGGCACGGCGAGCGTCTACCGCGCGCTCGGCGTGCTCCACGAGGCCGGGCTCGTCCACCCGGTGGACCTCGGCGACGGCGAACGCCGCTGGGAGCTCGTGTACGACGACGGCGCGCACCACCATCATCTCGTCTGCGAGCGCTGCGGGCGCACCGTCTCGTTCGACGACACGGCGCTCGAGCAGGCGATCGCCGCGGTGGCCGGACGGCTCGGCGCCCGCCTGGCCGCGCACGACGTGGTCCTGCACGGGCGCTGCTCGGCCTGCGGCGGCCGGGACTGATCAGCGGCTCAGGCGCGGCAGTCGGCGCACGCGCCGTGGAGCACGATCTCGTGCTCGGAGACCTCGAAGTCCACCTTCCGCGAGATCGCGGCGATCGCGCGCTCGAGCGGCTCGTCGTCGAACGGCACGACGGCGCCGCAGCGGTCGCAGACGAGGTGGTGGTGATGGTGCTCGGCGCGGTTGGGCTCGTAGCGCGCCTGGCCCTGCCCGAGCTCGACCTTCGTGACGACGCCCAGCTCGTGCAGCTCCTCGAGCACGCGGTAGACGCTCGCCCGGCCGACGGCGCGGCCGCGGCCGCGCAGCGCCGCCTCGATCTCGTAGGCGGTCAGCGCGCAGGCCTGCGCGTCGAGCTGCTCGAGCACGGCGGCGCGCGCGCCACCGCGGCGGTAGCCGGCCCGGCTCAGGGCCTCGGCCGCGCTTTCCGCCCAGGCTTCGTGGGTGTGGCCGGTGGGGGCCATGCCCTCAAGGCTACGCACTGGACAGCCGCGAGAGATTCGTGTCATTCTAGATGACATGAATACTGGGGCGCCGACCCGGCCCTACCGGATGACACGGCGCGCCGCCGCGGCGCAGCGCACCCACGACGCGGTCCTCGACGCGGCCGTCGCGGCGATCCCGGGTCGCCCGTGGGCCGAGGTGACCGTCGAGGAGATCGCCGCGCAGGCCGGCGTCTCGGCGCGCACCGTGCTGCGCCGCTTCGGCTCGAAGGACGGCCTCGCGCGCGCCGCCGCCGAGCGGGCGCGCGCGCAGGTCCGCGCCGGACGCCCGGCCGCCGCGCCCGGGGACCTGCACGCCGCCGTCGCCGAGCTCGGCGCGCACTACGAGCAGTGGGCGGACGTCGCGCTGTGGCTGCTCGACGAGGGCCGCCGCGCGCCGGTGATCGCCGAGGCCGCGCGGGAGGCCGAGCGCCTGCACGCGGACTGGGTGCGCCGGGCCTTCGCGCCGCAGCTCGCCGCCCGCCCGGCCGGCGCGCCGCGGCGGCGTGCGCTCGCCGCGCTCGGCACGGCCACCGACGTGCAGGCGTGGGTCCTCCTGCGGCGGCGCTCCGGGCTCTCGCGGCGCGAGGCCGAGGCCGCGATGCGCGCGCTCTGCGCCGGCGCGCTGGAGGCCTGAGCATGCGCGTGCTCGCCTACACCTCCCCGGCCCGCGGGCACCTCTATCCGCTCGTGCCGGTGCTCGACGCGCTGCACGAGCGCGGGCACGAGGTCGCCCTGCGGACCCTCGAGGGCGAAGTCCCGCGGATGCGCGAGCGCGGGTTCGGCGCGGCGGCGATCGTGCCGGAGCTCGAGCGGCTCGAGCACGACGACTACGCCGCCCGCGGCGTGCGCACCCGGCTGCGGCGCTCGCTCGACGTGTTCGCCCGCCGCGCCGCCCATGACCTGGACGACCTGCGGGCCGCGATCGCGCAGGAGCGGCCCGACGTGCTGCTCGTGGACGTCAACGCGTGGGGCGCCCAGGCCGCGGCCGAGGCGTCCGGGCTGCCCTGGGGCGTCGCGATCCCCTACCCGGTCTGGCTGCCGGCCCCGGAGGCGCCGCCGTTCGGCCCCGGTCTCGCGCCCGCCCGCGGGCCGCTCGGTCGCGCGCGCGACCGCGCGCTGCGTCCGCTGCTGCTCGACAGCCTGCTGCGCGAGCTGCTGCCGCGCGTCAACGCGGCGCGTGCCGCCGCCGGCGTGCCGCCGCTGGCCCGGGGCGAGGAGGTGTTCACGCGCCCGCCGCTCGTGCTCTCGTTCACCGCCGAGCCGTTCGAGTACCCGCGGGCCGCCTGGCCGGACGGGTTCCGGCTGATCGGGCCCTGTGCGTGGGAACCGCCGGCCGAGCCGCCCGCGTGGCTCGCCGCCGACGAGCGCCCGATCGTGCTCGTCTCGACGTCGTCCGAATACCAGGGCGACGAGCGGCTCGTGCGCACCGCGTTCGCCGCCCTCGCCGGTCGCGACGACCTGCTCGTCGTGGCCACCATGCCCTCGGCGGCGACGGCCGCCATCGCCGCGCCACGCAACGCCCGGGTCGAGCGCTTCTGCCCGCACGGGCCGCTGCTCGCGCGCGCGGCCGCCGTGGTCTGCCACGGCGGGATGGGCGTCACCCAGAAGGCGCTCGCGGCGGGCGTGCCGGTCTGCGCGGTGCCGTTCGGCCGCGACCAGCTCGAGGTGGCCCGGCGCGTCGAGGTCAGCGGTGCCGGGACGCGCCTGGCCGCCCGGAGGCTGTCCGCCGGCCGGCTGCGGGCCGCGGTCGACGGTGCGCTGTCGCGGCGGCCCGGGGCGGCGCGGATCGCGGCGGCCTTCGCGGCCGCGGGCGGCGGCCCGGCCGGCGCCGACGCCGTCGAGGCGCTCGCCGCCTGATCAGGCCGGCGTCAGCGCGCCGTGATCGTCGCAGTGCCCGTCGTGCGGGTGGTGCAGGTGCCCGTCGACGAGGTAGTCGGTGTGGTCCCCGTGGGGCACGGCCTCGTGGCCGCAGTCCGGGCCGTGCACGTGACCCGGGTCATGGCCCGTCGCGCTCGCGCCCGCGTCGCAGGCGTCCGGGTGCTCGGCGTCGACCGCGATCACGTGGTCGTCGATGTGGTCGCCGTGCGGGTGGTGCAGGTGCCCGTCGTGGAGGAAGTCGATGTGGCCCTCATGGACGATCGCCGTGTGCCCGCAGCCGGGACCGTGGACGTGCTCGTGCGTGCCGGAGTGGGGGTGGTGCTCAGTGCTCATGACGCTGACGGTACGCCGGACCGCGGCCGGCGGCGAGGTCCCGCAGATGGGACCCAGTCGCACGATCGGCCCTACAGGCCGGCGGGGTGGCGCACCTTGAACCCGCGGCTCGGCCGGGGTGCGGCCTGCCAGCGGGTGCCGGCCTTGCGGCGCCCCGAGGTGTCGAAGCGCAGGCCGGCGACGATCATGTAGACGTGGCCGGCGTTCGCGTGGATCGTGACCCACTGGCCCGGCCCCGGATCCCCCCAGCGCGCCAGCGCGCCCGAGACGAGCGGGGTGAGCAGCAGGCCCGCGCCGCGCAGCGCGTAGCTCACCGAGCCCGAGCAGTCGTAGCCGCGGTCCTCCCAGCGTGCGTGGCCACCGCCCCAGACGTAGGGCGTGCGGGCGATCCGGTTGCCGGCCTGGATGATGAGGCGCACGACCGGCGGGGCGCCGGCCGGGGCGACGGCGAGGCCGTTGGGGAGCACCCGGGCGACCTGGCCGGGCTGCGGCGGCGCGACGGTGCGCGGCCCGGCCGGCGGGACGGGGGTGTCCGGGAGCGGCTGCTCGGGGTCGGTGCCGCCCGGTGCGGGAGCCGGCACCGGTGCCTGGCTGGCCGAGCCGTACTGCGTGCCCCCGGTGGACTGCGCCTGGGCGCCGGCGGGCCAGGCCAGGACGCAGAGCACGATCGGCAGGGCGGTCCACAGGCGCACGCGCGGCATGCCCCGGTGATCGGCGCCGTCCAGGCCGCGCCTCGGCGCCGCGCGCCGCTGCACGGGCTTCACCGGGGCAGGCTGCAGCCTCGCTGCAGGCTCCGGCCCCGTGCAACGCCCGCTGCGCCGGGCAGGAGCGGGCCCGGCGCCGCCGAACCGCCCCGCATGCGCCTTCGCCAGCTTCGCTCCGCGCTGCACGCCTTCTGCGAGGAGGCGGCCTGGCAGCTCGCCTCCGACACGCACGAGGGCCACGAGGTCCCGTTCGAGGTGATCGAGGGCGGCCGCCGCGACGCTCCGCTCTACTGCTACCGGCCGCTGACCGCCGCGTTCATCCGCGAGCGCACCGGCGTCCTCGGCCGCCTGCCGGGCTACCTGCCCGCGGCGCACGCGCTCGTCGCCGCCGGGCGCCTGGACGACTGGCTCGACGCCCAGGGGGTCCACGCGCCCCCGGCCGGCCGCGAGCGCGCCGACGCCGCGCTGCACTGCTTCCTGGCCCGGGTCTTCGAGGACTCGACCGACTTCGTCTTCCACGAGGAGCGCTTCGACCACGCCTTCCGCGAGTTCGAGCGCCTCGTCACCGACGGGCGCGCCGAGAGCCTCGTGGTGCTCCCCGTGCTCGGGCTGGAGATCGTCTCCGACGAGGTCACGATCGGCGAGGGCCTGACGCTCGTGCGTGGCGACGCCTGCGCCGAGGCGCCCGACGAGGCGCGCTGGGCGCGGGCCGACGGGCGCCCGCAGACGCTCGCCGTGATCCGCTGGGAGCCTGCCGCGGGCGATCCGTCGCCGCTCGGGCACGCGCGCGTGCGCCTGCGCCGGCTGCTGGTCGGCCTGCGCCTCTACGACGCGGTCGCGGTCTCCGCGGCGCCGCTGGGGTGGACGCGCACCGAGGGCGGCCCGTGGCAGCCGCTGGCGATCGGCGCGACCCCCGGGCCCGACGGCCACCTCGTGATCGCCCCGGAGCACGAGGACGAGCTGCGCGCCTTCCTCAGCCTGATCGGCCGGCGCACCCCGCGCCACGGCGAGGTCGCCTGGGCGCTGCGGCGCTACGAGCTGGCCTGCGAGCGTCCGCAGCCGGCCGAGGCGCTCAGCGACGTGCTGCTGGCCCTGCGCGCGCTGCTCGAGCCCGAGGGCACCGCCTCCGGGCGGCTGGCGGGGCGCCTGGCCGCGCTGTGCGCCGAGCCCGCCGACCGCGCGCGGGTCGCCGAGCGCGTGGCGCACACCGTCTCGCTGGAACGCGCGGTCGTGGCGGGCCTCGCCGTCGATCCGCAGCTCGAGCGGCTCACCGCCGAGCTCTCCGGGCACCTGCGCGCGCTGCTGCGCGACGTCCTCTGCGGGCACCTGGACCCCGACCTGCGCACGCTCGCGGACACGATCCTCGCGGCCGAGCCGCCGGCCCGCGATCCCGCTCCCGCGCCGCCGCCCCTCCCGGCGGCCGACGCCGAGCCGCCGGCCCGGCCGCCGGCGCGCCAGGACACCTTCTTCTAGCCGGCGAACAGGTGGGCGTGGACGGCCACCAGGCCGTCCACGTCGTGCACGTCGCCGTCGAGCTCGGGCACGATCACCGGGTCCTCGTCGCCGGTCTCGGCCCGCAGCCGCTCGATCGCCGCCGCGTCGCGCTCGGCGAGCGTGAGCGCCTCGCCGTACGTGCGCGCGACCTTCGCCGCGAGCTTCGCCCCCAGCTCCTCGCCGAGCTCGGCCGCCACGGCCTCGGGAGCCGGCAGCGGGCCGTCCGCGTCGAGCCGGTGCACGCGGTTGACGATCAGCCCGCCGAACGGCATCCCGGCCTCGGCGAGCTTGCGCCGGAAGAAGATCGCCTCCTCCGCGGGCTCGCGCTCGGGCGAGGTGACGACGAGGAACGTCGTGCCGGGGGCGGCGAGCAGCCGCGCGACGCCGTCGGCGCGCTCGCGGAACCCGTCGATCAGCCCGCCGAGCGCGCGGAAGAAGACGCTCAGGTCCTCGAGCAGGTCCACCCCGGTGAGGCGCTTCATCACGCCGAACACGACGCCGGTCCCTCGGCCCATGGCCTTGGCGGCGATCCCCGTCGGGGCGAGGAAGACCTTCAGCGCACGCCCCTCGAAGAAGCCGGTGAGGCGGTCGGGGGCGTCGAGGAAGTCCAGCGCGTTGCGCGAGGGCGGGGTGTCGAGGACGAGCGCGTCGAAGCGCCCGGAGGCGTGCAGGTCGTAGAGCTTGGCCACCGCGGTGAACTCCTGCGAGCCGGCCACGGCGCCCGAGAGCTGCTGGTAGATCCGGTTGCCGAGGATCTCGTCGCGCGTGGCCGCGTCCGGGGCCAGGCGCTCGATCAGCTCGTCGAACGTGCGCTTGGGATCGAGGGTCATCGCCCACAGCTCGCCGCGGATCGTCACGCCGGCCTGGGCGAAGCGCAGCGGGTCCACCGGCGCCGGGTCGTTGCCGAGCTCGTCGAGGCCGAGCGCGTCGGCCAGGCGCCGCGCCGGATCGATCGTCACGACCGCGACGCGCCGGCCGCGCGCGGCGAGGCCCATCGCGATCGCCGCCGAGGTCGTCGTCTTGCCGACGCCGCCCGACCCGGCGCAGATGATCACCTCGGCGCCGGCGAGCCGGTGGTCGAGCCCGGTCACAGGACCCGCTCCAGGTCGCCCGCCAGGCGCCGGACGGCGGCGGCGTCGAGCGCCGGGCTCAGGAGGTCCTGGAGGCTCACGACCGGGCAGTCCAGCCGGCGCCGCAGGCGCGCCACCTGCGCGCGCTGGGCGCGCGCCCGGCGATGGCGCACGAGCGCGATCTCGGCGGC
Organism: Solirubrobacteraceae bacterium; assembly: GCA_025455895.1. Taxonomy (GTDB): domain Bacteria; phylum Actinomycetota; class Thermoleophilia; order Solirubrobacterales; family Solirubrobacteraceae; genus F1-60-MAGs163. The sequence continues at coordinate 2,610 of JALOLQ010000030.1, read as the reverse complement.
CGGGCCGGCTCCGGCGGCGCCGAGTGCGCGGGCGTCGGCCGGGGTGAAGCGGTCGGGGAGGACGCGGTTGACCACGGCGAGGCTCAGCGGCAGCCCGACCTCGGCCTCGAGCTCGGCGCGCAGCTGGATCGTCTCGTTCACCGGCAGCTCCTCGGGGCGCGCGACGGCGATCACGGCGGTGCGCGCCGGGTCGGTGACGAGCGCGTCGATCAGCTCGGCCTGGCGGGCGATCCGGCCCACGCGGGCGGTGCGGGCGAACGTGTGGGGGGCGCCGAGGACGGCGACCCCGTGTCCGGTGGCGGGCGCGTCGAGGATCACGAGATCGTACGGCTCGTCACCGGCGCGGCGGCGCTCGTCCTGGGTCAGCTCCCAGACGGTGCCGATCGTCAGCAGCTCGCGCAGCCCGGGCGTCGCCGCCGCGAGGTAGGCGAACACCTGGTTGCCCGCCACCGCCGCCGCCAGCCGCCGGGACGGGAGCTGGTCGAGCAGGTAGGTGCGCAGTGCATCGTCGGGGTCGATCGACGTGTGGTGCACGCCGAAGGCCAGCTCGACCTCGCGGTCGCGCGCGGCCTCCTCGCCGCCCAGGGTCCGCTGCACGTCGTCGCGCGCGCTGACCTCGGCGACGATCGTGCGCAGCCCGCGCCGGGCCGCCGCCACGCCGAGGGCCGTCGCGACGGTCGTCTTGCCGACCCCGCCCTTCCCGGTGACGACGAGCAGCTCGTGGCCGAAGAGCGCCGCCGCCCGCGGGCTCACGCCTCGCCGTCCCAGTAGTCCACGCGCTGCACCCGGGCGATGACCTTCAGCCCGCGGAAGTTCACCTTGCCCGAGCGCGGGTAGAAGCACAGGTCGCCGGGATCGCGGTCGCTGTAGGCCAGCAGCCGCAGGCCGTGGTCGCCGGCGCCGAAGGCGTGGGCGACGCCGGTGCCCGGCGGACGGCAGACCACGTGCCCGGCGTGCACGGGGTGCGACTCGGCGGTGCCGTCCGGATGCAGCAGCTCGAGCGCGCCGTCCCCGTCGAGCACGACGAACAGCTCCTCCTCGCCGCTGTGGCAGTGCGGCGGGTTCGAGAGCGCGCCGGGATCGACGTTGATCTCGCTGAGGCCCGAGCGCACGAGCCCGACGGCGTCGCCGAGCGCACGGTCGGTGGTCTGCACGTCGCCGCGGCGGCGCTCGCGCAGCTCGACCTCCCGGATCGCGGCGATCGCCCGCGGCCGCGCGGCCTCGGGCTCCGGCCAGTCGAGCGGCCCGGCGGCGTCCTCGGCGCGGAACGGGTTCGGGCCGTCGCCGGGCATCCAGTGCGGCCCCGCCCACCACGCGCCGGCGCGCGGGAGCCAGGTCAGCGGCGTGTCCGTCCCGGAGCCGAACGCGAGCACGTCGAGCCCGTCGTCGCCGGCGGCGATCGTGTGCGCCGGTCCGCCCGCCGGATGGGCGATCACGTCGCCCGCCGCGACGGCGTGGGCGCGGTCGCCGAGCAGCACGCGGCCCGAGCCCGCGAGCACGACGAAGACCTCCTCCTCGCCGCCGTGGGCGTGCACCGGCATCGGCCGCTCGCCGGGCCCGAGCACGAAGCGGCTCAGCCCGACCCGGGTCGCCCCGGCCGCGGCGCCCAGGCGCCACCGGCGCCCGCGCAGATGCTCGCGGGCGATCTCGAACTCCGGCACGTCGTCCCAGTGGCAGAGCATGGGCCCGGACCCTATCCCGGCGCCGGGGCGCCTCGGCCCGCGCGAAGGCAGGAATCCGCGACGGCCATGCGAATACCGCCCGAGTACGGGACCCCTATCCCAACGACCGGAGCACCCCGTGGACCAGCCCGAGCCCAAGAAGACCGCCAAGGTCATCGCCTTCGCCAACCAGAAGGGCGGCGTCGCCAAGACGACGACGACGCTCAACCTCGCCGTGGCCTTCCACGAGACCGGGCACCGCGTGCTCTGCGTCGACATGGACCCGCAGGGCAACCTCACGATGTCGCAGGGGATCGATCCGGACTCGCTCGAGGAGTCGATCTACGACGTGCTCGTGCACAAGCTGCCGATCCGCCAGGTGATCCGCAAGCGCGAGATCGACATCGCCTGCGCCTCGATCGACCTCGCCGGCGCGGAGATCGCGATGTCGACGATGATCGGCCGCGAGCGCTCGCTGCAGAAGGCGCTGGCCGAGGTCGCCGAGGACTACGACTTCGTCTGCATCGACACCCCGCCGAGCCTCGGGCTGCTCACGATCAACGCGCTCACGGCCGCCGACAAGGTGATCGTCCCCGTGCAGTGCGAGTATCTCTCGATGCGCGGGCTGATCCAGCTCCAGAACACGCTCCAGATGATTCGCGAGAACCTCAACCCGGACGTCGAGATCGAGGGCATCCTGCCCACGCTCATGGACGCCCGGACGGTCCACGCGAAGGAGGCGATCGAGATCCTCGAGGAGAACTTCGGCGACCGCGTGTTCGCCTCGCGCATCAAGAAGACGATCCGGTTCGCGGAGGCGCCCGTGAAGGGCATGTCCGTCCTGAAATACGATCCCGACGGGATGGCCGCCCAGTCCTATCGCGACCTGGCCAAGGAGGTTCTCGCCCATGAGCAGCGGTAAGCGCGAGCGCGCGAGCATGCGCGAGGG
>JALOLQ010000281.1 GCA_025455895.1 Solirubrobacteraceae bacterium | reverse complement strand
CGGCGCGCTCGACGGGCACGCCCGCGGCGCCCGCGCGCTCGCCGATCGCCTCGAGGTCGCCGGCGGCGGGCACGACGAGCTCGAACCGGTCCAGCCCCCGTGCTCCCGCGGGCGGCGGCGGGGCTCCGGGTCCGTTCCACGTGTTGAGGCCGAGGTGATGGTGGTAGCCGCCCGCCGCCACGAAGAGCGCCCCGGGATAGCCGCGCACCATGACCTCGAAGCCCAGGACGCCGGCGTAGAACGCCTCCGCGGCGGCGAGGTCGGCGACGTTCAGGTGGACGTGCCCGAGCACCGTCCCGGCGGGCATCCCGTCGTCGCCCGCATGCGGCTCGGCGAGCAGGCCGTCGAGATCGAGCGGGAGCGTCGCCATCGCGAGCTCGCCGCGCGCGTCCGTGCGCCACTGGGCGCGCGGGCGATCCGCGTAGAGCTCGATCCCGTTGCCCTCGGGATCGGTCAGGTAGAGCGCCTCGGAGACGAGGTGGTCGGAGGCCCCGCCGAGGCGGCCCCCGGCGCGCACGACGCGCTCGAGGGCGCGGGCGAGGTCGGCGCGCCCGGGCACCAGCAGCGCGAGGTGGAACAGCCCCGTCGTCCGCGCCGGGCGCGGCGGCGCGGCGGGGTCGGCGCGCAGCTCGACCAGCGGCCCCTCCCCCGCGCCCAGCCGCACGACGGCGTCGCCGGCGTCCGGCAGGCGGCGCAGGCCGATCGCCTGCTCGTAGAAGCGCGCCAGGCGCTCGGCGTCCGCGGCGGTGAGGCGGATCGCGCCGAGGCGGGCGGCGGTGGGCAGTGCGGTGGGCGCGCGCATGATTGCACGCGCAACTATAACGACTTGGGCGCCGGGCGTGCCCACCACGCCCGGCGCCCGCTCGCGGCGCCCCTCAGGCCCGGCCCGTCAGCACGGGTCGGGCGCGTTGCGGCGTGCGAAGAACCACCAGTTCAGGACGAGGTTGAACAGGTAGAAGACGACCAGCGCGAAGAAGAACGCCGCGGGGTCGCCCGTCTGCGCGTTGGAGAACGAGATCAGGACGCTGACCAGGAACGGGCCGTAGGCGGCGATCGCCGCCGTCCACCCGATCACGCCCGCGGCCTTCAGCGGCGGGAACAGCGACGGGATCTGCTTGAACGTCGAGGCGTTGCCGATCCCGGCGAAGAAGAACATCCCGACCATGCCGAGCACGAACGGCGTGAAGTCCGAGCGCGAGTCCGGCGCGACGTAGAACGCGGTGAAGATCGTCGAGACGATGAGGCCCACCGCGGCGACCTGCGTGACCTTCGCGCCGCCGACCTTGTCGGAGATCGGGCCCGCGATGATCCGCATCGCCGAGCCCACGAGCGGCCCGATGAACGCGTAGGTGAGCGGGTCCGGCGCATCCGCGAAGTCGCCGAACTCGTTCTTGATGAGGACCGGGAAGGCCGCGGCGAACCCCGCGAACGAGCCGAAGGTCATCATGTAGAGCGAGGTCATCGTCCACGTGTGCTTCTCGCGGAAGATGTCCATCTGCTGGCGCATGTCGGCGCGCACGGGGATGCTGCGCAGGCGCAGCCAGGCGACGATCGCCAGCAGGATCACCAGCGGCATCCAGATCACGACGGCGTTCTGGAGGTAGAGGTCGCCCTTGGCGTTCACGGCGCTGCCGACCAGCGCGAAGCCGATCACCCACGGCGTGAGGAACTGCACGAGGCTCACGCCGAAGTTGCCGACGCCGGCCTGGACGCCGAGCGCCGTGCCCTGGTCGCGCTTGGGGTAGAAGAGGCTCGTCGAGGGCATGAACGAGGAGAAGTTGCCGCCGCCGAGGCCGGCCAGGAACGCCAGGCCGAGCAGCACGATGTAGGGCGTATCCGGGTTCTGGACGGCGAACCACCAGCCGACCAGTGGGAAGATCAGCAGCGCCGTGGAGATCGAGACCACGTGCCGCGTGCCGTAGATCGGCGTGAGGAACATGTGGATCAGGCGGAACGTGCCGCCGGCCAGGCCGGGCATCGCCGCGAGCCAGTAGAGCTCGGACTTCGAGAGCGTGAATCCGGCCTTCTCGAGGCGCACGATGATCGCGCTGACCACGAACCAGACCGCGAACGCCACCATGAGGCTCGCGGTGGTGATGATCAGGGTCTGCCGGGCGAAGGCGCGCCCGCGGTCGTTCCAGAACAGCTCGTCCTCCGGGTTCCACTCGGGCAGCCAGGTGGCCGAGCGGGGAGCCGCGTCGTCGGTCGAGGGGACACTCATGGGCGGATCACATCTCTCCGTGGTGGGCGTCGGCGTGGATGTGCGCGACGGCGATGGACAGGAACGCGATGCTCAGGAGCGCGAGCCCCAGCATCACGTAGAAGGTGCTCTCGGGCCGGTCGGTGACGCTCTTGGCCCAGGCGAACAGCAGCGGCAGGGCGAAGCCGCCGAGGCCGCCGATCGCGCCGACGAGCCCGCCGACCGCGCCGACGTCCTTCGGGTAGTACTGCGGGATGTACGTGTAGACCGACGCCTTGCCGATCCCCATCCCGATCCCCACGACGAGGATCAGGATCGCGAACGGCCAGACCCCCATCGGCGCGCAGAGCGCGAACGAGGCGAGCGCGATGATCGCGAACGAGATCGCGGTGATGCGGCGGGCGCCGTACGTGTCCGAGAGCCAGCCGCCGAGCGGCCGCAGGAGACTCGCCGGGAAGATGAAGAGCGCCGTCAGGAAGCCCGCCTCGCGGAGGCTGAAGCCGTAGACGTCGACGTAGTACTTCGGCAGCCACAGCGAGAGCCCGACGTACGCGCCGAAGACGACGACGTAGTAGAAGCCGAAGCGCCAGACCCGCACGTGCGCGAGCGGGCGGCTCATCTCCGCCAGCGAGCGCCCGTGCGAGGGCCGCTTGTCGTGCTTGGGCGCGGCGAGCACGACGATCACCGCGCAGGCGACCAGCACGATCGCGTAGACCGAGGGCACGAAGCGCCAGCCGCCCGCGGACCGCGGTGACGAGCGTCGGGGCGAGCAGCTTCGTGATCGACGCGCCGACGTTGCCCGCGCCGAACACGCCGAGCGCGAAGCCCTGGTGGTCGGCCGGGTACCAGGCCGAGACCCAGGCGATGCCGACGGCGAACGAGGTGCCGGCCAGGCCGACGCCGAGCGCGAGCCACAGCGCCTGGTCGTACGTGTCGATGCGGCTGACGAGGTAGGTCGGGATCGCCGTCAGCAGCAGCAGGGCGACCATCATGTTGCGCCCGCCGACCCGGTCGGTGAGCATCCCGATCGGCACGCGCAGCAGCGAGCCGGTGAGCACGGGGATCGCGACGAGCAGCGCGAACTCGCCCTCGCTCAGGCCGAGCTCCTTGCGCATCGGCAGGCCGACGATCGCGAACATCACCCAGACCGCGAAGAAGATCGTGAAGAGGACCGTCGCGATGATCAGGACGCGGACGGCCTCCGGGGAGACGTGGTGGGCCGTGCTGGGGTCGCGCGTGGCGCGCGCCGGGTGCCCGGCGAGGTCGGACCCGGGTTCGGAGGGCTCGGCGACGGCGGCCGGCGATGCCCCGGCGCCGTCGGTGGGAGGCTGGGCAGTGGTGGGCATGCGCCAACCCTACCAGCGTTTACACACCTATTTTGTTCATATACGAAAGTTGGGTAAACTCTGCGGAGCGTGACTCCGGGAAAACCCGCAACGCCGCGAAAGACGCGCACCGAAGAGCGCATCGTCGTGCTCCTGCGCCGGTCGCCCGGCGCCCTGGACACCGCGACGATCGCGCGCCGGCTGCGCCTGCACCCCAACGGCGTGCGGCTCCAGCTCCAGCGCCTGGAGGGCTCGGGGCTCGTCCAGCGCGAGCAGGCGCGCGAGGGCGTCGGCCGCCCGCGCGACCTGTGGCGGCTCGCGCCGCGCGCGATCGCCGAGGCCGACCTCCCCCACACCGGCTGGGCGATGGCCCGCTCGCTCGCGCGCGCGATCCCCGCGACGCCCGAGCGCCTGCGCGAGGTCGAGGCCGCCGGCGTGCAGATGGGCCACGAGCTCGCCGGCGAGCTCGACGCCGTGGCCGACCCCGATCCGCGCGAGGCGCTCGACCACGCGCTCGGCGCGCTCGGCTTCGAGCCCCGGCGCGAGGACGACGGCGACCGCTCGTCCTTCGTCCTGCGCACCTGCCCCTACGCCGAGGCCGTGCGCGAGAACCCCGCCGTCGTCTGCACGCTGCACAAGGGCGTCGTGCGCGGCGTGCTCGAGCGCATGGCGCCGGGCACCGAGCTCACCGGCTTCGTGCCGAAGGACCCCGACGAGGCCGGCTGCCTGGTCGAGATCCGCGTCTCGGGCCCCGACGCCTGATCCGCGAGCGACGGGGCCGCGCCGCCCCGGGGGGTGAGGCCGCGCGGCACCCGCTGGACCCTTCGCTCAGGCGTGGACGCGCTTCTCGCTCGCCGAGCCCGAGCGCGAGCCGCGCGCGCCGGCGCGCACGTCGCGCGGGGCGCGGGCGCGGTAGACGATCGGCCGGCGCCGCAGGTAGGTGACCGGGAAGCTCCACGCGTGCACGAGGCGGCTGAACGGCCACACCATGAGGATCAGCCAGCCGCCGATCGCGTGCAGGTGGTAGCTGAGGGGGATCTCGCCGGAGGTCATCACCGAGGCGTCCGGAGACAGCAGGAACAGGTCGCGGAACCAGGGCGAGACGGTCTCGCGGTAGTTGTAGCCGCCCTCGATGAGGTTCTCGACCGAGGTGTTCCACATCCCGGTGCCCACCATCAACACGAGCAGCAGCATGACCGCGACGTCCCAGCCGCGGGTGGTCGCCGCGACGCGCTTGTTCAGCAGGCGCCGCGCGATCAGGATCGCCAGGCCCGCGAGCATCGTCAGGCCGGCGAAGGTCCCCATCACGGCGGAGAAGATCCGGTAGGTGTCCTCGCTGATCCCGAGCGACTCGGTGACCGACTGCGGCACGAGGATGCCGATCACGTGGCCGCCGAGCACGAGGAAGAAGCCGAGGTGGAACAGCGGACCGCCGAGCTTCAGCCACTTGGACTCGAGCAGCTGGGTCGAGCGCGTGGTCCAGGTGAACTGGTCGCGCCGGTAGCGCCAGATGTGGCCGACGACGAACGTGGCGATCGCCAGGTAGGGCAGGACGACCCAGAGGAACTCGGCGGCGCGGCTGGTGGCGAGCGGGCTCATCGCACCACCCCCGCGACCGGCATGACCTCAGGCGGGGCGAACGGTTCGAGCCCCACCTCCTCGTCCGGCGGACCCTCCGCGGCGATCCGCCGCGCCTCGGCGAGCTCCTCGGCGGTCAGCGACGGCAGCACCGCCGTGGCCGCATCGAGGACCTGCGCGTACGCGCTGTCGAGCTCGTGCAGGGTCGCACGCAGCAGCTCGATGCCGGGGCGCATCCGCGCGAGGATCGCGTCCGCGTCCCCGCCCGGTGCCAGCGCCGCGAACTCGAGCATCGCCGGCAGGTAGTCGGGCAGCTCGCCGCCGGTCAGCTCGAAGCCGGCCTCGCGGTAGCGCCGCTTGAGCCCGAGCAGCGTGGCGCCGCGCTGGCGCCGGTCGCCGTCGCGGTAGTACGAGAGGTGCAGCGACGCGCGCTTGTGGAAGTCGAACGTGGCGACGTACTCCTCGGCGGTGACCCACTCGTCCTGGGCGGCCCGCCGGTCCAGGAAGGCGAGCAGCGCGCGCCCCGCCGTGCCGCCCTCGCGGGCGGCGGCCGCCCGCAGCGCGGGCGTCGCCGCGAGCGTGTCGGCGTCGGGGTACTCGAGCAGCACCGAACAGATCCGCAGGACGGTCTCGCGGCTCATGCGGACCCCTTTCCGTTGCCGTTGACGTGGGTGACCGGGAGACCGCCGTCTCCGCTCGCGGCCGCGACGAGGTCGACGTCGCTGGCGACGTTCGAGTCGTCCCAGCCGGGCCCGCAGGACCCGGGGCCGCCGGCGAAGTCCAGCCCGCAGCCGCCCTGGCGTTCGAGCAGGTTGTCGGCGACCTCGGTGTGCGCGAGCGGGATCACATAGCGCTCGTTGTACTTGGCGAGCGCGCAGAGGCGGTACATGTCCTCGATCTCGACCGGGGTCATCCCGACCGCCTCGGCGATCGCCGGGTCGGCCTCGCCGCCGACGAGGTCGTGGCGCATGTAGGCGCGCATCGCCGCCAGGCGCTTGCGCACGTCGCGCACGACCGTCTCGTCACCGGCGGTGAGGATGTTCGCGAGGTACTGGACGGGGATCCGCAGCTGGTCGATCGCCGGGAAGATGTCGTCCGGGTCGGCCTCCGAACCCTCCCCCTCGACGAG
>JALOLQ010000280.1 GCA_025455895.1 Solirubrobacteraceae bacterium | reverse complement strand
CCGACGACGAGGTTCTTCGCCCAGTGCTCGTGGATCTCGAAGAACTCGCCGTCGTCCATGACGAGCCGGATCACGTCGCGCATGTCGTAGGGCTTGTTCGGGTTGTCCGGGACGACGGTGTTGAGCTCCTCGTCGCGGCGCTCCGGGTCGTCCGTCGGCATGACGCGCGGCGGGATCTCGAGGTTGTTCTGCGGCAGGAAGCTGAAGACGTAGCGCGTGTCCTCGAGCAGCGCGTCCTCGTCCTCGGCGGCGAGGTGGGCGACGCCGGACTTCGAGTTGTGGGTCATCGCGCCGCCGAGCGCCTCGAACTCGACGTCCTCGCCGGTCACCGTCTTGATCACCTCGGGACCGGTGATGAACATGTGCGAGGTCTCCTTCACCATGAAGATGAAGTCGGTCATCGCCGGCGAGTAGACCGCGCCGCCCGCGCACGGGCCCATGATCAGGCTGATCTGCGGGATCACGCCCGAGCACTGCACGTTGCGCACGAAGACGTCGCCGTAGGCGCCGAGCGAGACGACGCCCTCCTGGATCCGCGCGCCGCCCGAATCGTTGATGCCGATCACCGGGCAGCCGATCTTCGCGGCCAGGTCCATGATCTTCACCATCTTCTCGGCCATCACCTCGCCGAGCGAGCCGCCGAAGACGGTGAAGTCCTGGCTGAAGACGCACACGCGCCGGCCGTCGATCGTCCCGTGGCCGGTGACGACGGCATCGCCCCACGGCCGGTTCTTCTCGAGACCGAACTCGTACGTGCGGTGGCGGACGAAGGTGTCGAGCTCCTGGAACGAGCCGGGATCGAGCAGCTTCTCGATCCGCTCGCGGGCGGTGTACTTGCCCTTCGCGTGCTGCTTCTCCTCGGCCTCGGGCGAGGAGTGCGCCGCCTGCATCCGCAGCTCCTCGAGCTGCTGGAGCTTCTCTTCGAAGGTTTCGGGGTGCGTGAGCCGTGCCATGGGGCGGCGGAGTGTAGATGAGCGGTTCGGGCGCTCGCGGTCTGGTTGACTCGCCGGTCATGGACCTCGTGGTGGTCGGTGCGCGCGTGCGGACGCTCGATCCTGAGCGGCCGTCCGCGTCGGCGGTGGCGGTGCGCGACGGGGTGATCGAGGTGGTCGGCTCGGACGCGGAGGCCCGCCGGGCGGCGGCCCCGGGCGCCGAGGTGCTCGACGCGCGCGGCGCGGCGCTCGTCCCGGGGCTCGTGGACGCGCATCTCCACCCGTTCCGCGGGACGGACGCCCGGCGCGGGGTGGACCTCGGCGGCGTGCGCAGCGTGGACGAGCTGCGGTCGGCGGTGGCGGCGGAGCGCTCGCGGGTCGGCGCCGGCGGCTGGGTGCTCGGACACGGGCTGCACTACGACGCGTTCGCCGATGCCCCGCCGTCGTCGGCGCTCATCGACGACGTGCTGGGCGGCGCCCCGGCGGCGCTGCGGTTCTTCGACCTGCACGCGATGCTCGGCTCGTCACGGGCGCTCGAGCTCGCCGGGGTGAACGGGCCGCGGCGGTTCGCCGAGGCGGCCGAGGTCGTCTGCGATCCGGGCGGGCGGCCGACGGGGCTGCTGCGCGAGTGGGCGGCGATCGAGCTGCTCGACGAGGCGGTGCCGCCGCCGGCGGCCGAGGAGCGCCTGCTTCGCTACGCCGCCACGCTGCGCGCGATGAACGCGGCGGGGCTCACCGGCGGGCACGCGATGCTCGGGGACCCTGACCTGCTCGACCTCGTGGCCGGGCTCGAGGCGCGCGGGGAGCTCACGCTGCGGGTGCGGATGCCGCTCTGGGTGCGGCCCGGGATGAGCGTGGACGTGCTCGACGGCTTCGCCGCGCACCGCGACCGCCGCGGGCGGCGCTGGACGGCGGGGGTGGCGAAGTTCTTCGCCGACGGGGTGATCGAGTCCGGGACGGCGTGGCTGCACGAGCCGGACGTGGACGGGCGGGGGCTCCGGCCGTTCTGGCCGGAGCCGGGGTCGTACGAGGCCGCGGTGCGGCGGATGGCCGGTCACGGCTTCCAGTGCGTGACGCACTGCGTCGGCGACCGCGCGGTGCGGGCGGCCCTCGACGCCTACCGCGGGGCGGGCCGCGCGGCGTCCGGCGCGCCGCACCGGATCGAGCACCTCGAGACGCTGCGCGACGAGGAGCTCGCGCGGCTCGCGAGCGAGGGCGTCGCCGCGTCGATGCAGGCGGCGCACATGGCGGGGCTCGACGAGCCCGAGGTTCCGGACGCGTGGCGCCGCGCGGTCGGCGAGGCGCGGCTCGGGCTCGGCTTCCGCTGCGCGGACATCCGGCGGGCGGGGGCGGTTCTCGCGCTCGGCTCGGACTGGATCATCGCCTCGTTCGATCCCCGCGACGGGATGGCCTGGGCGCGGCTTCGGCGCGCGCCCGGGGAGCGCGGGCGGGACGCGTTCGCGGCGGGCCAGGCGCTGACGGCGCTCGAGGCGCTCGAGGGCTACACGACGCAGGCGGCGCTCGCGGCCGGCGAGGGCGCGGTGGCGGGGCGGGTGGCCCCGGGGTTCCGAGGCGACCTCACGCTGCTCGCCGAGGATCCCGTGGAGGTGGACGCCGACGACCTGCCGGACGTGCCGGTGCTCGCGACGGTCGTGGACGGCGAGGTGGTCTTCCGGGCCTGAGCCCCGGCGGCGCCCGAGGCGCTCAGGAGCGCGAGAACGGCCGGTGGTGCGCGGAGCCGAGGTCGTCGAGGATCGCGGCGAGGGTGGCGTCGAGGTCGGGCGCGGCCGGCGCGGCGGCGACGATCTCGGGCTCGACCTCGGGCGGGGCGACGGGCTCGCTCTCGGCCTCGGGCGCGGCCGGCGGGTCGGGCTCGGCGGCGGGCTCGGGCGCGTCCGCCGCGGCGCGGCGCCGGAAGAGGCGCCGGAAGAAGCCGGGCTTCTGCGCGGCGGCCTCGGGCTCGGGCTCGGCCTCCGGCGCAACGGGCGGCTCGGGCTCGGCGACGGGCTCGGGCTCCGGCACCTCCACCGTCTCCGCGACCGCCTCCGCGCAGACGGTCACCTTCGTGCCCCACCCGGAGGGCTCGAGCTCCACCGTGCCGCGTGCGGTGTCGCCCTCCCAGGCGACGGCGGTCTCGGGCTCCAGCCGGGTGATGCGGATCTCGCCGAACGCCTCGAGGCGGCGGGCGAGGGCCGCGGCGTCACTGATCTCCGCCCACAGCTCGGGCGGGGACGGTCATGACCCGTCCGGTTTCGCCACCCGCGCCCGCCGGTCCTTCCCTGCAAGCACGCGCCCGTCCTGGCACAGACGTTGCAGTGCGCCGTGACGCCGGCGGCGGGAGGATCAGCATCGTGGGGTTGCTTTCCGATTCGGATGAGTTCCTGGTCGCATGCGGACCGGAAACTCATCCGCATCTCGGGCAGCGCTTGGCCGCGCTGGCCGCGCGGCAGCACGGGGTTGTCCACCGGCGCCAGCTCGCCGCGATCGGCATCGACGGAGGCCGGGTCAAGCGCTGGATCACCGCCGGGCGGCTGCATCGGCTGCACCGCGGCGTCTACGCGGTGGGCCACGGGCTGGTGGGGTTCGAGGGCCGGTGCCTCGCCGGCGTCCTGGCCTGCGGTCCGCGCGTGTGGGTCGCGGCGCGCAGTTCGGCCGCGCTGTGGGGCCTCGCTCCGCGCCCGGGCGCGGGCGTCGACCTGACGACGACGAGGACCGGCGTGCACTCGCCACGCGGCCTCACCGTCCGCCGGTCGCGCCGACTCGCGCTCGACGAGATCGGCCACGTCGGGGTGATTCCGGTGACCTCGGTCTCCCGTACGCTCGCCGACCTTGCCCCGCTGGTGTCCCGCCGGCACCTCGAACGGGCGATGGAGCAGGCTGACCGGATGCAGATGCTCGATGTCTCATCGCTGCTGGCGTCGAGCCGGGATCGGCCCGGCGCCGTCGCCGTGAAGACGGTTCTCGCCGCCTGGAGCCCAGCGCCGACCCGATCGGATCTGGAGGACCGCCTGCTCGCTCTCGTCGAGGGTTCATCGCTGCCGCGGCCCGCGGTGAACCTGCTCGTGGCGGGGGTGGAGTGCGATCAGGTCTGGGAGGCGGGACGGCTCGTCGTGGAGGCCGACAGCCGCACCTTCCACGCCACGCACGCCGCGTTCGAGCGCGACCGGCGCAAGGACGCCCGCCTGACCCGCGCCGGCTATCGCGTGCTGCGGTTCACGTGGACGCAGGTCACGCAGGAGCCGGCCGAGGTGACCGCCACGATCGCCGCCGCTCTCACGCGATCCGGATGAGAAAGCGGGCGCTTGGCGACCAGAAACTCATCCGAACCGCAACCCGCCCCACCCCTCAGAACGGCTTGACCACCATCAGGAACAGCGCGACGAGGATCAGGACGCTCGCGAGCAGGCCCATGCGGCTGAGCCCGACGAGGCCGCGCTCGTAGTCGGGGCCGAGCTCGCCGCCGGCGTCGAGGTCGCGGCGGGCCTGGGCGGCGAGGGCCGGCTCGCGGCGGGAGAAGTACGCGCCGCCGAGGCCGAAGAGGACGATGAGGATGAGGAACGAGGCCGAGACCCACGTCTCGTCCCACGCCTCGAGGTCGGTCGCCAGATAGATCCCGGACGCGAGCACGACGACCATCGCCGGCGTGATCAGGAGCTTGCCGACGCGTGCCTGGGCCTCGTGCGCGAGCGGCATCGCGCGCGGGTGGTGGCGCCGCAGCCACGGCACGAGCACCGGGTAGGAGAACGTCACCCCGAAGGCGAGGACGACCGCGGCGACGTGGATCCAGACGACGACGTCGTAGAAGAGGATCGTGGCGAGCATGGCGCGGACGCTACCCGCGTGGCCCGACGGTCAGAACGTCGGCGCGTACTTCCCGAAGACGTCCTTCATCGCGCCGCAGACCTCGCCCATCGAGGCGCGGTCCTTCAGCGCCCGGCGGATGAAGGGCACGAGGTTGTCCGTCCCGCGCGCCGCCTCGCGCAGCTCCTCGAGCCGCGCCTCCACGAGCGCGCCGTCGCGTGCGGCCTTGAACGCCGCGAGCCGCTCGACCTGCTCGCGCTCGGACTCGGGGTCCACACGCAGGAGGTCCGGCACCTCGAGCTCCTCCTCGACGTACTCGTTCACGCCGATCACGACGTCCTGGCCGATCCGGTAGCGCTCCTGGTAGCCCCAGGCCGACTCGTCGATCTCGCCGGTGATGAACTCGATCGCGCTCGTCGAGCCGCCGAGCTCGTCGACCTTCGCGATCAGCTCGCTCGCCCGCTGCTCGATCTCGTCGGTCAGCGCCTCGACGAAGTACGAGCCCGCGAACGGGTCGACCGTGTCGATCGCGCCGGACTCCGCGCCGATGATCTGCTGGGTGCGCAGCGCGATCTTCGCGGCGCGCTCGGTGGGCAGCGCGAGCGCCTCGTCGAAGCCGTTCGTGTGCAGCGACTGGGTGCCGCCGCAGACCGCGGCGAAGCCCTGGAGCGCGACGCGCACGATGTTGTTCTCCGGCTGCTGGGCGGTGAGCGTCACCCCGCCGGTCTGCGTGTGGAAGCGCAGCATCATCGACTTCGGGTTCTGCGCCCCGAAGCGCTCCTTCATGATCGTCGCCCACATCCGCCGGGCCGCGCGGAACTTCGCGACCTCCTGGAAGACGTTGTTGTGGCCGTTGAAGAAGAACGCCAGGCGCGGGGCGAACTCGTCCACGTCGAGCCCGCGCTCGACCGCCGCGGAGACGTAGGCGATGCCGCTCGAGAGCGTGAACGCGACCTCCTGCACCGCCGAGCAGCCCTTCTCGCGGAAGTGGTAGCCCGAGATCGAGATCGTGTTCCACTTCGGGATGTTCTGGTGGCAGTACTCGAAGATGTCGGT
>JALOLQ010000279.1 GCA_025455895.1 Solirubrobacteraceae bacterium | reverse complement strand
CCTCGTGGCGACGATCGCCTACCAGGGGCTGACCTTCGGGCGCCACCCCGAGTCGTCGGCGGCCTGGATCCTCGGGCTGCTCGCCGGGCTCGCCGCCGTCGTGGCGGCGCTGCGGATCGCGGGAACGCGCCGGAGCCGGCGCGCACGGGCCGGCGCACCGGTGTTCGGCCCCGAGGCGCGCACGGCGGAGGCCGGCTCGTGATCCTCACCGAGGTGCAGGAGCGCGTGCGCGACCAGCGCTGCGTGTCGCTCGCGGATCTCTCCGGGCACTTCGAGGTCGAGCCCGAGGCGCTGCGCGCGATGCTCGAGCGGCTCGTCCGCAAGGGCCGTGTGCGGCGGCTCGCCCGCCCGGGGGCGTGCGGCGGGTGCCGGGCGTGCCCGGACGAGGCGCTCGACTTCTACGCCTGGGCGGATGACCCGGCGGCGTGCGCAGCGCCCGCCTGCTCGGGCTCCGGCGGCCTCAGCCGTCGTCCTGGCTGAACGCCCAGCGCACCTCGTCGACCGAGAGGCCCGAGGCCAGGCAGGCGAGCAGCTTCACCCGCGCGGCCTGCGGGGAGAGGAAGCCGGCGGGGATCACGCCGGTGGTGCGCAGGTCCATCTCGGAACCGGCGTAGCCGTAGGTGGCGTTGAGGATCACGCCGCGCTCCG
Source organism: Solirubrobacteraceae bacterium (assembly GCA_025455895.1). Lineage (GTDB taxonomy): Bacteria > Actinomycetota > Thermoleophilia > Solirubrobacterales > Solirubrobacteraceae > F1-60-MAGs163. The sequence goes on along the minus strand of JALOLQ010000279.1, from coordinate 2,653 downwards.
GGCGGCAGTAGGCGACCACCGGGATCCGGGTGGCGGCCTCGGCCCACAGGTCGAGCAGCTCGGGGGTCATGTGGCCCGCGCCGAGCGTGCCGATCACCACGCCGTCGGGCTCGGTGGCCAGCGCGGCGCGCGCCAGCGAGCCGTCGTCGCCGGCCGTGGTCGGGACGATGAAGACGCGCTTGTCGAGCGTCGGCGGGTCGAGCGTCGGGTTGCGCGGGATCCGTGACCAGATCACGGCGTGGCCCTCGGTGACGCGCCCGAGCGGGCCGATCTGCGGCGAGGAGAACGCGGTGAGCGAGGTGGTGTCCGTCTTGCGCACCACGCGCGCGTGGTGGATCTCGCCGCCGAAGACGACGAGCGTGCCGAGGCCGGCGGCGTCCTCGCCCGCGGCGACGGCGACCGCGTCGACGAGGTTGGCGGGTCCGTCGGCGCCGGGCGCCGAGGCCGGCCGGATCGCGCCGGTGAAGACGACCGGCGCCTCGGCGTCGCTGAGGATGTCGCAGAGCATCGCGGTCTCCTCCAGCGTGTCGGTGCCGTGCGTCACGACCACCCCGATGCCGCGCCGCGCCGCGTCCCGCGCGCGGCGGCAGATCTCGAGCATCTGGTCCAGGCGCAGGTGGGCGCTGGGGAGATTCGCCACGGTCTCGGCGCCGAGACCCTCGTAGTGCTGGAGCCCGGGGACCGAGGCCACGAGCGCGCCGGCGTCGAGCTGCGGCGTCGCGCCGCCCGTGCCGTCCATGCCGATCGTCCCGCCCGCGCCGATCACGCGCACGCGGCGCGCGGGGACGGGTTCGGCGCGGCGGTTCGGCATGACGGCGACGATATCGGCCCGCCGACGGCGTGCCCCGTGAGGTCGAACGGTCGGTTGTGCGCCTGCGCGGCGCACAAACGACCGTTCGACGCGCGCTGCGCTCCCGGCGACCCAACTGGTCCAATCAGTTACCCTGCCTCGGATGTCGTTCGCTCCCGTCGTCCGGCGCCCGGTCTCCGAGGTCGTCTTCGAGGACCTGCGCGCCGCGATCCTCCAGGGCCGCTACGCCCCCGGCGATGCGCTCCCGCCCGAGCGGGAGCTCGGCGCGGCGTTCGCCGTCAACCGGCACGCCGTCCGCGAGGCGCTCAAGCGCCTCCAGCAGGCCGGCCTCGTGCAGGTCCAGCACGGCGGCGCGACGCGCGTGCTCGACTGGCGCACCACGGCGGGCCTGGACCTGCTCGCGCACCTGCCGTTCGCCGGCGAGGACGCCCCCGACCCGGCGCTGCTGCGCTCGGTGGTCGAGGCGCGCCGCTGGATCGGGATGGACGTCGCCCGCCTGGCCGCCGAGCGCGCCGACGCCGCGGCGCTCGCCGCGCTGCGCGCCCGCGCCGCCGCCGGCGCCGAGCTCGCCGGCGACCCCGACGCCCTCGCCGAGCGCTACGAGGAGCTCTGGCGCGCGCTCGTGGCCGCCGGCGGCAACGTCGCCTACCTGCTCGCCTACAACAGCCTGCTCGCCGCCGGGCACGCGGCGCCCGCGGCCTCGCGCGAGGTCTTCGCCGCCGAGGCGGCCGACCTGCCCGCGCACGCCGCGCTCGTCGAGGCGGTCGCCGCGCGCGACGCGGGCCTCGCCCGCGAGCGCGCCGACGCGCTCCTGTCCCGCTCCCTGCACGCCGCCGAGGACCACGCCTGATGCACGACCTGATCCTTCCCGCGATCCCGTTCTTCGTCCTCTTCCTCGTCCTGGAGATCCTCTCCTTCCGGCACGTCCACGAGGACGAGGACCTGATCGGCTACGAGACGAAGGACACCGCCGCCAGCCTGACCATGGGGCTGACGAGCGTCGTCGTCGGGGCGGCCTGGGGCCTCGTCGCGATCCTCACCTACGCGGCGATCTACACCGTCTCCCCGCTGCACCTGCCGACCGACGCGTGGTGGACGTACGCGCTGCTGTTCCTCGCCGACGACCTCGCCTTCTACTGGTACCACCGGGTCGGCCACGAGGTGCGCGTCTTCTGGGCCGCGCACGTCGTGCACCACTCGAGCGAGCACTTCAACCTCTCGACCGCGCTGCGCCAGCCGATCGTGCCGATGGCGGCGCTGCCGTTCTGGGTCCCGCTCGCCCTGTTCTTCCCGCCGTGGATGATCTTCGGGATGCAGTCGGTGAGCCTCATCTACCAGTTCTTCCTGCACACCGAGCGGGTCGGGCGGCTGCCGGCGCCGATCGAGTTCGTCTTCAACACGCCCTCGCACCATCGCGTCCATCACGGCAGCCAGGAGGAGTACCTGGACCGCAACTACGGCGGGATCCTGATCGTCTGGGACCGCCTGTTCGGGACCTTCGAGGGCGAGGGGCGGCGGGTGCGCTACGGCCTGACGACGAACCTCGAGACCCACCACCCGGTGACGATCGCCTCGCACGAGTGGGTCGACCTTGCGCGCGACGTGCGCGGCGCCTCCCGCTGGCGCGACCGCCTCGGGGACCTCTTCAAGGGGCCGGGCTGGACGCCGGGCACCGCGGGACGCGGGCTGGCGGGCCAGACGGCGAAGGCCCGCGCCGAGGACCCGGCCGACCCCGCCCCCGAGGCGCGCGCACCGGCGCTGAGCGGGCGCTGAGGCTCCGGGGTTTCCCGCAGCCGCTCGCGGCGCACCACCGTTTGCCGCGGGCGGGCGGCGACCGTAGCC
>JALOLQ010000278.1 GCA_025455895.1 Solirubrobacteraceae bacterium | reverse complement strand
TCCTCGCCAGCGCGCTCGTGTACGCGGGCGGGTGGGTGTTCGCGGCGGGGCTCTTCGTGCTGGGCGTGATCGCGCTGCGCGAGCTCTTCTCGATGTACGAGCGCGCGCGCCCGGCGATCCTCGGGGGGTTCGTGGGCCTCGCAGGCCTGCTCGTCGCCGCGCGGCTCGGGGAAGGGGACGCGGTGCTGCTCGCGTTCGTCGCCGCGCTCCCGGTGGTGTTCCTGCTCGGGCTCGCCCAGCCGCAGCGCTCGGGCGTCGCGGGGGTCACGGTGACGGTCTTCGGGCTCGCCTGGATCGGGCTCGCGTTCGCGCACGCCGTGCTGCTGCGCGAGACCGACCACGGCGGCGGGATCGTCGTGCTCGTGCTCGCCGCGACGTTCATCGGCGACACCGGCGCCTACCTCGGCGGCCGCGCCTTCGGCTCGCGCAAGCTCGCGCCGACGATCTCGCCGAACAAGTCCGTCGAGGGCCTGCTGATCGGGATCGTCGCGGGGACCCTCGCCGGCTGGTTCACCGGCCTCTACCAGGACTGGCTCAGCGGAACCGACGCGCTGCTGCTGGCGCTCGCGGTGGCGCTGATCGCCCCGCTCGGCGACCTGTTCGAGAGCTTCGTCAAGCGCGAGGCCGGGACGAAGGACTCGGGGACGGTCTTCGGCGCGCACGGCGGCGTGCTCGACCGGCTCGACGCGGTCGCCTTCTCGATCGTCGCCGGCTACTACGTGTGGCTCGCGCTCGGCGCCTGACCGGTCAGCGCAGCGTCGCGATCGGCGCCGAGCCGACCAGCGCCCAGGCGTGCCGGCGGGTGTGGTCGGCCGCGACCAGGGGCATCAGCCGCTTGCGGCGGCCGTGCGGGCGGCGCAGGTCGCCGTCGGGGAACAGCAGCGAGATCGTGTCGCCGGCGCCGAGCGTGACGTGGTCCTGGGCCCAGGTCCAGAACGTGAGCTCCTGCACCGGCGCCTGAGCGTTCTCGCGCCATACGAGCTCGTGCCGGCGCCACCCGGCGCAGCAGCCTCCCTTCAGGCGCACGTCGTCGGACACGACGAGCACGTCGGCGAGCGCGTCGAACCGGGCGCCGCAGCGCCCGCAGGCCACGCTGACCGGAGAGCCGCCGTGCGGAGCGCCCAGGGCACGCTCGCCGCACGCGGGGCATGGAACCATCCGAACGCCGTTCATCGCCGCCTCGACGGCCTCGCGCATTGCGTCGAGTCTACGCCCGGAGCCCGCTGCCGGGGCCGGTGCGGCAGACTGCCGGTCCAATGGCGCGGCGCCTGCTCATCCTCGGCTCGACCGGCTCGATCGGCGTGCAGGCGCTCGACGTCGTCGCGCGCGCGGACGACCTCGAGGTCGTCGGCCTGAGCGCCGCGCGCTCCTGGGAGCCGCTGGTGGCGCAGGCGCGCGAGCTCGGGGTGCCGCGGATCGCCCTCGGGGACCCCGAGGCGGCGGCGCGCGCCCGTGAGGACTTCGACGGAGAGGTGCTCGAGGGGGCCGACGGCCTGATCGAGCTCGTGCTGTCCGGCGGAGCGGACCTCGTGCTCAACGCGCTGGTCGGCTCGGCGGGCCTGGCCCCGACCGTGGCGACCCTCGGCGAGGGCATCGACCTCGCGCTGGCCAACAAGGAGTCGCTCGTCGTCGGCGGCGAGCTCGTGATGGCGCTCGCGGAGGCCACCGGCGCCCGGATCCTGCCCGTGGACTCCGAGCACTCCGCGCTGCACCAGCTGATCGCCGGCGAGCCGCCGGGGGCCGTCGACCGGCTCGTGCTGACGGCGTCCGGCGGCCCGTTCCGCGGCCGCTCGCGCGCGGAGCTCGAGACCGTCAGCGTCGCGGACGCCCTGCGCCATCCGACCTGGGAGATGGGCGGGAAGATCACGATCGACTCGGCGACGCTCATGAACAAGGGCCTCGAGGTGATCGAGGCCCACCACCTCTTCGGCACCCCGTACGAGCGGATCGGGGTCGTCGTGCACCCGCAGTCGATCGTCCACTCGTACGTGCTCCTGTGCGACGGCGCCGCACTCGCGCACCTCGGCCATCCGGACATGCGCGTGCCGATCGCCTACGCGCTGCACTGGCCCGAGCGCGTCGACGTGCCCGTCCGTGCGCTCGACCTGGCGGAGCTCGGCGCGCTGACGTTCGAGCCGGTGGACACCGAGGCGTTCCCGTGCCTCACCCTGGCGCGCGAGGCGGGCCTGGCGGGCGGCACCGCCCCGTGCGTCCTGAACGCCGCCAACGAGGTCGCCGTGCACGCGTTCCTCGAGGGGACGATCGGCTTTCTCGACATCCCGCGGATCGTGGAGGCGACGCTCGAGCGCCTGCCCGGCGCCGGCGTCCACAGCTTCGAGATGCTCTACGACGCGGACCGCGAGGCCCGCGAGATCGCGGCGAGCCTGCTCCGGGACGGCTGAGCCCCGCCTACACTCGTCGGGCGTGAGCTACCTCCTCGCCTTCGCCGGCTTCGCCTTCCTGATCGTCGCCCACGAGTGGGGGCATTTCATCGCCGCGAAGAAGACCGGCATGCGCGCCGAGCGCTTCTCGCTGTTCTTCCCGCCGCACATCTGGAAGAAGCAGGTGGGGGAGACCGAGTACGCGGTCGGCTCGATCCCGCTCGGCGGGTACGTGCGGATCACGGGGATGAACCCCAACGAGGAGGTGCCCGAGGAGGTGCGCGACCGGGCGTACTTCCGGATGCCCGTCTGGAAGCGCATCGTCGTGATCTCCGCGGGCCCGCTCATGAACATCCTGATCGCGTTCGCGATCTTCGTCGGCCTGTTCCTCGCCCTCGGCGTCACGACGGGCAGCACGCGGGTCGACCAGATCGAGCGCGGTGCGGCGGCGGCCGGGGTCCTGCAGCCGGGCGACCGCCTCGTGGCGGTGGACGGCGTGCGCGGCGACGCGCGCGCGCTCGGCGCGCAGATCTCCACCCACGAGTGCGCCGGGACGCCGACCGACGGCTGCCGGGCGGCCACGCCGGCGAAGGTCACCGTCGAGCGCGACGGCGCCGAGCGCACCCTCAGCGTGTATCCGCGCTACGACGCCGAGCGCGGGCGCCCGCGCCTGGGCTTCTCGTTCGCGGTCGACACGCAGAACGTCGGGCCGGTCGAGGCCGCGCGGCTCAGCGGCGAGGAGATGTGGCGCGTCTCGACGGCGACCGTCAGCGCGATCACGCGGCTCGTCTACGACAGCGAGGCCCGCAAGGAGGTCTCCGGCGTCGTCGGCTCCTACGAGGTCACGCGCCAGTCGATCGAGTTCGACTGGGCCCGCGCGCTGAACGTGCTGGCGATCATCTCGCTCTCGCTGGCGCTCGTGAACCTGTTCCCGTTCCTGCCGCT
>JALOLQ010000277.1 GCA_025455895.1 Solirubrobacteraceae bacterium | reverse complement strand
CTGGTCGGCGTCGCCGATGTCCAGCTCGACCTTCTCGTACGGCCCGCCCGTCGGGCCGAGCACGAACGACGGCGTCGAGACGACGCCGTACTCCTCGGCATCGGCCTGGGCCTGCTCGATCGGCTCGCGCGTCGCGCCGTCCTCGCGGGCCTTGGTGGCCTTCGCGATGTCGACGCCGGCGGCCTTGTAGAGCTTGTCGATGAACGCGTCGGTGACGTAGCCCGAGTTCTCCTGGCCCTGGTTGAAGTAGAACAGGTCCTGGAAGTTGAACTGGAGGTCCTGCTGGCCGGCGGCGGCGGAGGCGATCGCCGCCTTCTCGGAGTCCGGGCCGATGAAGGTCAGCACGCGCGTCTCGATCCGCACCTTGCCGGTGCGCACGTACTCGTTGACGATCTCCGGGTACGGGCCGAGCGAGAACTCGCGGCAGAACGGGCACTGGAGGTCGACGAACTCGATCATCGTCACCGGCGCGTCCTTCTTGCCGAGCGTCCCGCCGGACTGGGGGATGCCCTCGAAGAGCTCCTTGACCTCGGTCTGGCCGGCGACCTCGCCGCCCGCCCCGCGCGAGGCGTTGTTGTTCTCGTCGCTGCCGCCGCCGCTGGCGATCAGGACGACCGCGACCGCGACCACGGCGACCGCCACGACGCTCGCGATGATGACGTTGCGGCGCTTGGAGGCGTCCTCCTGGGCCTGGCGGTTGGACTTCTTCTTCGGGCTCTTGGAACTCATGGTGGGCGGCATTCTGGCAGCCCGTGAGGTCGCAGCGCGGCGCCTCGCGCATCCGCGCGCGGCGGGCCCGCGTACGAGCGGCATGGAGAACGTCTGGGACTACCCGCGTCCGCCGCGGCTCGAGCCGTCGGTGCGGCCGGTCCGGATCGTGCTCGGCGGGATGCAGATCGCCGCGTCGGACCGCGCCCTGCGCGTGCTGGAGACGAGCCACCCGCCCGTGCTCTACGTCCCGGCCGCGGACGTGGCGGCGGGCGTCCTGCAGCCGTCCGCGGCACGCAGCACGGTCTGCGAGTGGAAGGGCCGGGCGATCTACTGGGACGTGCACGGCGGCGAGATCGTGCGGCCCGCGTCGGCCTGGTCCTACCCGGAGCCGGTGGCGGCGTTCGCCGCCCTGCGCGACCACGTCGCCTTCTACCCCGGGCGGATGGACGCCTGCTTCCTCGGCGACGAGCAGGTGCGCAGCCAGGAGGGCGACTTCTACGGCGGCTGGATCACCTCGGACCTCCAGGGCCCGTTCAAGGGCGGCCCGGGCACCGCCGGCTGGTAGCCGGGCCCTGGAGGTCCAAGAGCGCCCGGAGGGCCTGGCAGCTAGCGCTCGGCGAGCGCGCGGTCCCAGATGGCCTGGACGGCGGCCGTCAGCTCGGCGCGCTCGTCGGTGCCCGCGGGCGCGTCGGCGCGCCCCGCGAGAAACGGCCCCGCCGCGCACCAGGCGGAGAGCAGGGCGGCGATCGCGGCGACGGCCATCGGCGCCGAGAGCTCGGGCACGTCGATCCCCCGCTCGCGCTGCTCGGCCGCCAGCTCGGCGACCAGGCGCTGCATCAGCGGCTGGGCCTGGGGCAGGAGCTCGGTCTCCCACTCCCCGGCGAGCTGCACGGCGAGGAACGCCCGCAGGTAGCCGGGGTTCTCGAGCGCGAACGCGACGATCCGCTCGAGGTCCGCGCCGCCCACCAGCTCGGCGTTGAGCCGCTCCGCGGTGCGCGCGTTGTGCTCGAGCACCTCGCGCAGCAGGTCCTCCTTCGTCCCGACGTAGCGATGGACGAGCGCATGGTTCACGCCGGCCCGCTCGGCGATCTGGCGGACGGTCACGGCGCCGGGCGGTCGCTCCGCGAAGAGCTCGGTCGCCGCGGCGACCGCCGCGGCGCGAACCTGCGCGGGCCCGTGCGGGCGGATGAGCGTGGAGTCCTCGGCCATCACGACACCCCCCACGGTCGGCCGAGTATGGCACGCCGTGCACCGGCGGTGAACGGTCCCGCGGTCAGGCGCGCCGGTCGATGGCGCGCAGCGTGCCGTGGGCGATCCGCGCGCAGCGGCCGACGCAGTCCCAGTCGACGAACTCGGGCCGGTCGCTGGGGTGGTGGTAGTGCGGGTAGTAGCCGGGGCCCATCGAGAGCAGCGAGATCGCCGGGATCCCGCGCGTCAGCGCGAGCAGCGGATCGGTCCAGCCGCCGATCCGCCAGCGCTCGGGCGGCGGCTCGCCCGCCAGCCCGGCGCCCGCGTCGGCGAGCGCCAGGTCCGCCTCGCGGTAGCGATGCGTCGCGAGCGCCCCCTCGGCCGCCGCGACGATCGGCGTGCCGCAGCCGAGCGTGTCGAGGCTCAGCACGACGTCCCGGCCCGGGTCGGGACGCTCGGCCTCGAGCACCGCATGGAAGCCGCTCATCCCCGTCTCCTCGGAGCCGACGAGCGCGATCAGCACCTCGGTGTGCTCGAGCGGATCGGCGGCCAGCGCCCGCGCGAGGTCCAGCGCGGCGGCGACGCCGGTCGCGTTGTCGTTGGCCCCCGGGACGACCGGCGAACGGGCGACGTCGAGGTTCAGCACGACCGCGGCGGCGTCGATCGCCCCGGCGGCGAGCGCGACCGGGACGCGGGCGCGGCCGGGCAGCACGCAGGCCGCGGCCGTCGCGAGCAGGCCCGCGGCCTGGAGGCCCATGACGGGCTCGACCCGGCGCGTGCGCAGGTGGCGCTCGGCGCCGTGCTCGACGACCGCCGGGCTCCAGACGAGGCCGGTCCGCGCCGCGTCGAGGTGCGCGACCACGAACACCCTGCCGCGGCGCTCGCCCCGCGCCGGGATCCGGGCGAGCGCGTTCGCGCCGCCGCCACCGCCCAGCACGCGCCGGCGCCACGGCCACCGCCCGCTCGCGTCGCGCTCGAGCGAGACGAGCGCCGCGAGCGCGAGCAGCGCCCCGCGCCCGCCCCCGAGGCGCAGTGCGAGCAGCCCGGCGGCGCCGTGTCCGGCGAAGCTCCAGGCGTAGGTGCGGCGCCCGCGATAGCCCGCCGTCCCGGCCGCGGCGCCGGCGGTGCGCAGGCGTTCGGCGGCCCACTCGGCGGCCGCACGCTCGCCCGGCCCGGCCGAGTCGCGCGTCATCGCGGCGAGGGCCCCGACGTCGGCGCGGATCGCCTCCAGATCCGGGGCGTAGGCAGCCATGCGCCGGGACGCTAGCGGAGCGCGGCTACGACGCGGGCACGTAGAGCCGCGAGATCACCGCGCGCGCCCGGGTGCTCGTGCGCACCCAGCGCACGAACCGCGCCGCCTCGCCGCGCGGGGCGCCGCGGGTGACGAGCGCCAGCGGACGCGCGAGCGGGTAGGTCCCGTTCGCGAC
>JALOLQ010000276.1 GCA_025455895.1 Solirubrobacteraceae bacterium | reverse complement strand
TCGACGGCGCCGATGATGATCGCGACCCAGCCCCAGAGCTTGAGGTCGCTGATGATGAACTTCGCGTTCTCGGTGAAGAACGTCGCGTTGTCGATCGCGGCGATGCCCCAGATGATGTTCAGGGTGCCGCCGATCGCGAGCAGGATGGCGGCGAAGACCCACCAGCCCGTCACGCGTGATTCGTCTCTCGTCATGTTCGTGTGCTCCTCCTGCTGATGTCCGGGTCCGCGGCGCAATGCCGCACCGAACGGGGTTCGGCGTCGGCGCGCCGCTCCCTGCTCAGGCGGCGGCGGGCTCCGGCTCCGGACCGGCCCGCGCGGCGCCCGGCTGGCGCCCGGGGATCGCGCCGCTGAGGAACAGGCCGAGGATCCCCACGAGCAGCACCGCGCTGAGCGCGACCCGCAGCCCGTCGTAGCGCGCCTTCTCGTTCTCGTCGACGATCTCGGCGGTCGTCGCCTCGTCCACCCCGGCGCCGGCGAGCGCCTCCTCGAGCTGGGCGTCGGAGAGGAACGGGATCCCGCTCGCGAGCGCCACGCTCGCCTCGTCCTTGACCGACTGCGGGATCGCGGGGTTCGCGTTGACCCCGCTCGCGAGCGACGCGCTCAGCGCCCCGATCAGCAGCGAGCCGACGAGCGCGGTGCCCATCGACGCCCCGAGGTTCATCACGGTGTTCTGGAGTCCGCCGACCGCCGGCGCCTCGTCCTCGGGCACCGCGGAGACGACGACCGCCCCGAGCTGCGAGGCCATCGCGCCGATCCCGAGGCCGATGAGCAGCAGCGGCAGCGAGACGATCGCCGCGTTCGCGCCGACCTCGAGCCCGCTGATGAGCACCGCCGTCCCCGCGAGCATCAGCAGCGTCCCGATCCGCACGACGCGCCGCGGCGAGGCGTGCGGCGCCACGCGGGGCACGCCGATCGCCGTCGCGAGCAGGCCGATCGACAGCGGCAGCAGCCGCAGCCCGGTCTCGAAGGCCGAGAGCCCGAGGACGATCGAGAGGAACAGCGGGATCGTGAAGAAGACGCCCGCCTGCATGAAGTACTGGACGCCGAACAGCGAGAGCCCGCCGGTGAGGCGGCGGTTGCCGAGCAGGCCCGGCGCGAACAGCGGCTCGCCGCCGCGGTCCTCGACGTGGTGCAGCCAGCGCAGCAGCAGCCAGAGGCAGAGCAGGCCGCCGCTGATGAGCCAGATCACCGGGGACAGGCCGAGGACCTCGGGGGCGTCCGGCTTCGGCGTCACCCAGCCCCACGAGCCGGACTTCAGGAAGCCGAGCACGACGGCGGCGAGGCCCGCGATCGACAGCGCCACGCCGACGAGATCGAGGTGCGGACGGCCCTCGGGCTCGGCGTCGGCGACGCGCCGCGAGAGCACGAGGATCGCGGCGGCGACGACGACCTCGCCGGCGAACACCCAGCGCCAGGAGAACGAGGTCGTCACGAACCCGCCGATGATCGGGCCGGCGGCGACCGCCATCGCCGCCGCCGCGGCGATCAGCCCGTAGGCCGCCGTGCGCCCGGCGGGCGGGACGTTGCCGGCGACGAGCGCGACGACCGCGGGCATGATCAGCGCCGCGCCGATCCCCTCCAGGAACGACCAGCCGAGGATCAGCACGGTGAGGTTCGGGGCGATCGCCGTGGTCAGCGAGCCGCACGCGTAGATCACGATCCCGAGCACGAACATCCGCTTGCGGCCGAACATCGCGCCGAGCTTGCCGCCGGTGATCATCAGCGAGGCCATGACGAGCGTGTAGAGCGTGATCGCCGTCTGCACGCCGGTGACCGTCGTGCCGACGTCCTCGGCGACCGAGGCGATCGAGACGTTCATCACGGAGCTGTCGAGCGCCATGAGGAACTGGGCGGCGGCGAGGGTCGCGAGGACGATCCCCGCGCCCTTCGCCGCGGTGGAGGTGGTGCTCATCCCGGGCATCCTGCCCGATCGGGGTGATGCGGCGCCGCGCGCGACGCGGCAGGCTGCGCAGCATGTGCCGCCTCTTCGCCCGGATCGCCGCCGAGCCGCATCCCGCGGTCTTCGGCCTGCTGGAGACCGACAACAGCCTCGAGGCCCAGAGCCGCAGGGAGCCCGACGGCTACGGGATCGGGACGTTCGACAAGGAGGGCCGCCCGCACGTGATCAAGCGCGCGAAGGCGGCCTACGAGGATGCGGGCTTCCCCGCCGAGGCGCACGAGCTGCGCTCGGCGGTGTTCCTCGCGCACATCCGCTTCGCCACCAACGGCGCCAACGCCGAGCGCAACACGCACCCGTTCATCCAGGACGGCCGGATCTTCGCCCACAACGGCGTCGTGCACGGGCTCGACGAGCTGGAGGCGCGGCTGCGGCCCGAGTACCGCGCGCTGGTCCAGGGCGAGACCGACTCCGAGCGCGTCTTCGCGCTCGTCACGCAGGAGACCGCCGACCACGGCGGCGACGTGACCGCGGGCCTCACCGCCGCCGCGCGCTGGATCGCCGCGAGCCTGCCGCTCTACGCGCTGAACGTCCTGGTCGGCACGCCCGAGGCGGTGTGGGCGCTGCGCTACCCGGAGACGCACGGGCTGCTGTGGTTCGACGACCGCGACGGGCACGTCCACGGCGACCGCCACGACCGCCGCCATCGCCTGCGCGTGGGCATCGACGAGCCGGTGCCCGGGATCGGGATCGCCAGCGAGCCGATCGGGCCGCAGGAGGGCTGGCGGATGCTCGAGCCCGGGCAGCTCCTGCACGTCGGCCCCGGCCTCGAGCCGCAGGTGACGACGATCCTCGACGGCCCGCCCGCGCGGCCGCTGACGCTCGCGGACCTCGACGTCCACGCCGTCGCGGCCCAGCAGGAGACGTAGCGCGATCAGGCGCGCTCGACGTGGACGGCGACCTCGAAGGTCGCCGTGTCCACGCGCACGCCGCCGGCCTGCGAGGCCGAGCGGCGGGCGAGCACCGCCGCGCCGGCGGCGAGGCCCTCCTCGCCGTCGAACAGCGTGATCGCGACGACGCGGCCGGCGGCGCGGTCGGCGAGCACGAGCACCTCGCGCAGCGCCTCCAGGCCCGCGGGCGGATCGGCGAGGTCGGCCTCGGCCTCCGCGCGCACGGCGTCGAGCACGGCCCCGAGCGCGGCGGCGGAGACCCCGCGGTACTCGGCGACCCGGGCATGGGTGGAGCTCATGGCGCAAGCCTCCCACGCGCGGCCGCGGCGGCGCTCACCCGCGCCGCTCAGGAGCAGCAGCGCCCCGAAGCCGAACAGGGCGACGAGCGCGATCGTCCGCGCGTGCGCGTGCGCCCAGGCGCTGACCGTGCCGACGAACCCGCGCGCCGCGGCCGGGTCGGCGATGCAGACGCCGAGCGCCGCCAGCGGCAGCAGGAACCAGATCGCGTTGTAGAGCAGCACCTCGGCCACGGCGCCGGGCAGCTTCGGCCGGTGGGCCACGATGAGGTTCAGCGCGAGCAGGTAGAAGACGCCCGGGAGGTGCGTCGCCGCGGTCCCAGCGCCCCGGGCGGGACGGCAGGTCGCCCGCCGGGCCGCCGTGGACGAGGCGCCCGCGCAGCACGAGGACCCCGAGCACCAGCGCGAGCACGCCGCCGGCGACCTCCGCGGCGGCCTTCGTCTCCGACGTGCCCGACCGCAGGTCGATCCCCCCGACCGCCGTCACCACGACGAGCCCGAACAGGACGGTGAACGCCAGGCCGGCGAGGACGTACGCAGTCATGTAGCGCCGCGGCGCATCACTCCCGAGCAGCGCGTAGGTGGCCGCCAGTGAGGTCGGCCGCACGGAGCTGGCGAGCGCGAAGAGGATCACCTGGAGCGTTGCCATCGGCGACCGGCACGATGAAGGTCCGCCCGGGCGGACCCCTAGCCGGCGGGGGCCGAGAAGGCCCCGCCGCTGTCGGCGATGACCTTCCGGACCCGGGCCAGGCACGAGCCGGCCGACGGGGGGTTGTCGGGCATCTCGATCGACGGGTCGGTGGTCTGCGGGCACGGTGCGCCCGGCGTCGCCGGGTTCGCGCTGATCGCGTTCTTCCAGCTCGAGTTCTGGCCCTTCTCGCGGATGATCATCGTGTTCGGCGCGGCCGCCGTCTCGATCCCGCCCTTGAGGATGTTCCAGCCACGCTCGCGCGCGTAGGCGAAGAGCTTCTCCTGGACGTCCTCCGGCGCGCTGCGCGGCCACACCATCACCGTCGCCCCGCCGTCCGCGTCCTGCTTGATCTGCGTGTTGCCGATCTGCGAGTTCTCGGGGCTGCCGACCGCGCTCACCTGCTTGGCCGCCCCGTAGACGACGAAGCTGTAGAACTGGACGTCGACCTCGTCGGAGTTGTTCAACGTCTCGGATGTCGCCCCGGCGTAGTTCGCGTAGGTCGGGACCTGGGGCACGCGCACGAGGTTGACGCGGTCGTCGCGCAGGTTGGCGAGGACGTATCCGCCGCAGGCGTCGGGCGGGTCGCCGTAGCCGGGCACCGACTGCACGTCGGCGTAGGGCGCGGCGACGACCGGGTTGCGGTAGAAGGCGACCTGGTCGGGGTTCGGCCGCGGCGCCTTCTGGCGCCCGATCTCGCCGCCGGTGAAGAGCACCTGGTCGGGCCGGTCGCGCAGCACCGACTCGTTCGAGCGCTTCGGCGCCTTCGAGAACGTGATCGCGCCCTCGCCGGTCTGCGTGTCGAACTGCAGGCGCTTCGGGACCCGGCTCTCACACGAGGCCGGCTCGTCGGTGAGCTTGCCGTCGCTGCCGATCTCGTACGCGCGCAGCTCCGGGAACGGCGTGTCGGTCGGGCCGCCGTAGCCCGAGCGGTCGTACCCCTCCAGCGCCCAGTAGCTGCGGCCCACGATCGAGGCGGTCGAGGAGCCGTTCGGCTGGCCCTTCAGCGCCGGGAGCAGGACGACGTTCTCGCCCGCGTCCTCAAGCTCGGACTGCACGTCCTTCGGCGTCGTCGCGGGCAGGAACTGCACGCGGTAGCCGCGCTCGGGGGCGAGGATCGGCTCGCCGTCGACGTTCGGGTTCGTGGCGCCGTCCTGGGGCGTGATGTCGGCGCCCGAGAGCTTGGCGACCGGGAAGCCGGCGCCGGTGTACACGTACCAGGCCATCCAGTTCGCGTAGGGGAAGTCGCCCTCCAGGACGTAGCCGACGTCCTGCGTCGAGCTCTCGTTCTTCTGCAGGAACATCTGGTAGCCGGCCGAGAAGCTCGGCTGGATCGGGAAGAAGTCCGCGGACGACCAGTCCACGATCTGCGGACAGACGTTGGCGGCCGCGCTCGACCCGGCGGTCGTGGCGGTGCTCGTGGCGGTCGAGCCCGAGTCGCCGTCGCCGCCGCATCCGGCGAGGACGGCGGCGACCACCAGCAGGACGCCGAGCGCACGCATGGCGATCATCCTGCGGCGCGCCCACCCCCCGGACATCGGGCAGATGGGGTGAGGGCCTGCGGCGCGCAGAGCCGTAGAACCCGGGGGTGGGCAGCGAGCGGCTGATCGCCGAGCACCGGGCCGCGGGCCGCGCGTTCGCGGCCGGCGGCGTCGCGAGCTTCGTGCGCGAGGAGGGCGAGGGCGAGGCGGTCGTGTGCCTGCACGGCATCCCGGCCTCCTCCTTCCTCTACCGCAAGGTGCTGCCCGAGCTGTCCGCGCGCGGCCTGCGCGGCGTCGCGTTCGACCTGCCCGGCTTCGGGCTCGCCGAGCGCCCGCCGGACTTCGGCTACGACTGGCCGGGCCACGGCGCGTGGGCGGCGGCGGCGCTCGATGCGCTCGGGATCGGGCGCTTCCACCTCGTCTGCCACGACTACGGCGGCCCGGTCGGCTTCGAGCTGTGCGCGCG
>JALOLQ010000029.1 GCA_025455895.1 Solirubrobacteraceae bacterium | reverse complement strand
CGGGGGCGCGAGGTCGGCTTCCACGTCTCGACCCAGGCCGGCGTCGTGCGCATGACCGAACGCCACCTCCACCACGACCCGCCGCTCGCGGCCGAGGTCGAGGCGCTGCGCCGCGACGCCCGCGAGACGTTCACCGCCGGCCTGCCCGCCGACGTGCGCGCGAGCGCCGCGGCGATGATCGCGGTCGCCGGCACGGCGACGTCGATGACGGCGATCGACCAGGCGCTCGAGCCGTACGACCCCGCCCGCGTGCACGGCGCGCAGGTCACCCGTGAGGCCTGCGAGGCGATCCTCGCGCGCCTGGCGGCGATGACCGAGGACGAGCGCCGCCACGTCCCCGGGCTGCACCCGGACCGCGCGCCCTCGATCGTCGCCGGCGCGGTGTTCCTCAGCGAGGCGATGGCCGTCTTCGGGCTCGACGCGACCGAGGTCTCCGAGCACGACATCCTCTACGGCGTCGCGCTCGACGCGGCGGCGTAGTCCGCCGCTGCGGCGAATGCGACGCCGCGTCGCTCATCCGGTTGGCGCTTGACCCCCGGAGTGTGCGTCGGGGATACTCGTCGGCAAGGCCCGCTCCCTGGGCCTTGAGAAAGCTCGGGCCCACGGACGAACCCCTGCCCGTTCCGTGAGCCCGTTCGGGGAAGCCGCCTTCGGGCGGCTTTCCTATTTCTCAGGCCAGGTTCGACTTGCGCGGGTAGACGACGGCCGGGTCCTGCAGCACGTTCACGAGCGCGGGCGCACCGGCCTGCAGGTCGGCGGCGACCGAGTAGCCGTAGAGGAACTCCATCGGGTGCTTCTCGAGCGCCCAGATCCCGTTGTTGCCCATCACGCCGACGACGTTCACGCCGTGGCGCACGAGCGTGTCGAACTCCATCCCGCTGAAGCCGAACGCGCCGTCGCCGAGCAGCAGCACGACCTGGCGGTCCGGGTGCGCGAGCTTCGCGGCGAGCGCATAGCCGGTGCCCGAGCCCAGGCAGCCGAACGGCCCCGGGTCGAGCCAGCAGCCCGGCTCGTACGAGTTGATCACCCGGCCTGCGAACGAGACGAAGTCGCCGCCGTCGCCGACGACGATCGCGTTGCGGTCGAGCATGCCGTTGAGCTCGTGGTAGATCCGCATCGGGTGCAGCGGCGCGCGGTCGTCGGTCAGGTCGGCCTGCTCGGCGCCCCGCTTCTCGTCCTCGATCTCCCGCAGCTGCCGGGCCCACGCGCCGGTCGCGTCCGCCGTCCCGGCCGTGCCCTCGCGCAGCGCGTCGAGCGTCGCGCCGATCCCGCCGTAGAGCTCGGCGGCGACGGCCCGCGGGTGGTCGCGCAGCGGCTCGGCGCGATCGACGATCACGATCTCCGTGTCGTCGCCGAACGAGCCGCCGAAGCCGAGCCGGAAGTCCATCGGCACGCCGACGACGATCGCCACGTCGGCGCCCTTGAGCCCGGCGCCGCGCGCACGCGAGAAGAACAGCTCGTGGTCGGCCGGCACGCACCCGCGCGCGAGGCCGTTGAGGAACACCGGGATCTGCCGCTCCTCCACGAGCCGCAGCAGCGCCTGCTCGCCGTGCCCCCACCAGAGGTTCGTGCCGGCCATGATCACCGGGCGCTCGGCGTCGCGCAGCAGCGCGATCGCGCGCTCGAGGCCGTCGCTCGCCGCGGGCTCGTCGGCCGGGCTCGGCAGCGGCGCCGCGGGCTCGGGCTCGCCGGACTCCATGAACACGATGTCGAGCGGGAAGTCGATGAACGCCGGGCCGGAGTGCGCGCGCAGGGCGGTGCCGAGCGCATCGTCGAGGAGCTCGGGGATGTCCGCGGTCGCCTCGGCCGTCACGGCCGACTTCGTCAGCGGGCGCACGAACGGGACGTGGTCGATCTCCTGGAGCGAGCCCATGCCCCAGCGCATCGCGGGCGCCCGGCCGCCGAGCACGACGAGCGGGGAGTTGTTCGCCTGCGCCGAGCCGAGCGCGCTCATCCCGTTCGTCACGCCCGGGCCGGCGGTCAGCCCGGCGACGCCGGGCTCGCGCGTGACCTTCGCCCAGCCCTCGGCCGCGAACGCCGCGGACTGCTCGTGGCGGGTGTCGACGAGGTCGATCCCCTCCTCGCGGCAGCCGTCGTAGATCGAGAACAGATGGCCGCCCGAGAGGGTGAAGAGCTTCGAGACGCCGTGCTCCTTCAGGCGCCGCGCGACGAGGCGGCCGCCGTGGAGCTGGGTGGTCGGTTCGGTCTCCGTGCTCATGCGCGGGACCCTATCGAGGGACGCCCGGGTGGGCGGGCGGGCGGACGGGCGCGTTGACAGCCTGTCAACCTTGCGGTGGTATTCCATCTGTGCCCGGGGCGTCGCAGGCATGGCCGGCGGCCCCCGCCCCTCGACCGGATACGAAGAAGGAGGGAACCGCCATTCCCCCGTCACCGCCCCCCAAGCGGCACCCGTACGACCAGTGGTCGCCGGATGCCCGCGCCCTCGACCTGGTCGGCGACAAGTGGACGCTGCTGATCGTCCGCGACCTCGCCGGCGGCCCGCGCCGGTTCGTCGAGCTCCAGCGCACGCTCCCGGGCATCTCCACCGAGCAGCTGCGCTCGCGGCTGAACCGGATGGTGGCCGACGAGCTCCTGACCCGCACGCGCTACCGCGAGGTCCCGCCGCGGGTGGACTACGAGCTCACCGAGCGGGCCCGGGCGCTGCTGCCCGTCGTCACCGAGCTCGCGCGCTGGGGGCGCAGCTGGGCCTGGAGCGCGCCGCGCGAGCGCGAGCGGATCGACATCGGCGCGATCCTGCGTGCCGCAGCCGGCGCCCGGATCCCGGGCGGCCTCGCCGGGACCGTCGCGGTGAGCGTCGAGACGCCCGACGGCCTGCGCCGGGCGATGAGCCTGCGGGCCGCGGCGGGGGCGCTGGACTACGGCGAGCAGCCGGTCGCGGACCCGGGCGCCTCGGTGCACGGGACGCAGTCGGCGTTCGTCGCCGCCCTCGGCCCGGACGGGCGCCGGGACGCGCTCGTGATCGAGGGCGACGCCGCGCTCGCCCACGGCGTGCTCGACGCGGTGTGCGCCGCGGGCGGCGCGCCGGCCTCACAGGCGGCGTAGGCGCTCGCGCAGGCCGTCCGCGTCGAGGCCGTCGACGCGGACGGTCTTCTCGCGCGAGCGCGCGCCCTTGACCACGGCGACCCGCGAGCGCGGGACCCCGAGCGCCTTGGCCAGCGCCTGCTCGAGCGCGGCGTTGGCGCGCCCGTCCACCGGCGGCGCGGTCACGCGGACGGCCAGCGAGCCGTCGCCCCGCAGCTCGACCTTCTCGCGCGCGGCGCGCGGGGTCAGGCGGACGCGCAGGTCGGCCGAGGGCGCCATCCGGGCGATCGTACCCCGCGTTCCGTCCCCCGGCCCGCTAGGGTTCCTCCTGCAGCACCAACGACCAGCCGAGTCCCGGACGGCCCGTCCGCCCGGGAGCGGGGGAACCACTTGTTGGGGCGAAGCGGCTCACCTCGAGCCGCCGCGCAGCTCTCATGCGCGAGCCCGTCAGCTCACCCCGTAGGCACCCGAGAGCCGGTCCCGCGAATGTCGCCTGCGCATACCCCTACCCGTGCCCGCCGCCTCGCCGCGCTGCTCGCGCTCGCCGCCGCGGCGGTGGCCGTCGCCGCGCCCGCGGCGCCGGCCCAGGACGGCCCCGCGCCCGAGGCCACCGGCGGTCTCGTCGTCCCCGGCAAGCCGGTGGTGAGCACCGCCCTGTGCGCCAACCAGCGCTCGTGGACCTGCGCCCGCGGCCAGGTCCTCACCCTGCGCGGCGACGACCTCTCCGCCGCCCGCGCCGTGATCTACCTCGGCGGCGCCGACGACGGCGACGACGTGCGCGTCCCGCTCGGGCCGCGCGCGGCGCAGGCCGGCGAGCTGCTGACGATCGTCCCGCGCCGCGCCCGCAGCGGTCCGCTGAAGATCGTCACCGCGCTCGGCACGGCCACCGAGACCGAGCAGGACCTCAGCGTCGTCGACGACATCCCCGGGATCGACGACGCGCGGCGGCTCACGAAGCTCGTGGCCGGCGGGCGCCGGCCGGCGGTGTTCCGCTACCGCCTCGAGGACGCACCGGCGACCGGCGCCGCGGTGGAGGCCGTGCGCGTCTCCGACGGCCGCGTCGTGCGCCGCTGGCCGCTCGAACGCGAGGGCGACGCGACCGGCGAGGTCCGCTGGGACGGCTACGTCGGCGACGAGCCCGCGCGCACCGGCACCTACGTGCTGCGCCTGAACCGGGGCGGCGAGGCCGCGGCCTCCGCCGTCGGCGACGCCTCGCCGCAGTTCGATCTGCTCGAGGCCCTGTTCCCGATCCGCGGGCGCCACACCATCGGCCGCACCGAGACCCAGCGCTTCGGCGGCGCCCGCGACCATCAGGGTCACGACGTCTTCGCCCGCTGCGGGACCCCGCTCGCCGCGCTGAGCAAGGGCGTCGTGCACTTCACCGGGGCCCACGGGCGCGCCGGCAACTACGTCGTGGTCAATCAGCCGAACGGCGAGTCGTACGCCTACATGCACCTGCGCGACGCCCCGCTCGTGCGCAAGGGCCAGCGGGTGTTCGCCGGCCAGCGCCTGGGCTACGTCGGCGACACCGGCCGCGCCTTCGGCTGCCACCTGCACATCGAGCTGTGGACCGCGCCCGGCTGGTACCAGGGCGGCCGCCCGCGCGACCCGTTCGCCGACCTCGTGCGCTGGGACGCCTGGTCCTGACCGGCCGGGCGCCGCGCGCCCGCGAGTGCTCGGGGAGGGTCTCGAACCCCCACGTCCTTGCGGACAGCCGGGTTTAAGCCGGCCGCGTCTACCGATTCCGCCACCCGAGCCCGGCGCCGATCGTACCCACGCCGGTCCATGGCCGGGGATGTGCCTCGTATCCTTCGGCACATGGCCCGCAGGCGCTCCGGCGCCCCAGCGCAACCTTCCGCCCCTCCCGGTGTTGTTGCGGGTGGATCCCCCGTGGAGAGCGCTGCCATCCATACCGTCGGCGTCGCGGGCCTTCGCGGCCCGAGCCCGTTCCTGCGCCTGCAGTCCGACGAGAAGCTCGTCGGGCTGACCCGTCGCGGCAACCAGGGCGCCTACGAGGTGCTCGTCTCGCGCTACGACGCGCGCCTGCTCTCCTTCACCCGCCACATGCTCGGCTCCAAGGAGGACGCCGAGGACGTGGTGCAGGAGACGTTCGCCGCCGCCTACAACGCGATGCTCGCCGACGAGCGGCCGATCAACGTCAAGCCGTGGCTCTACCGGATCGCGCGCAACCGCTCGCTGAACCACCTGCGCCGCCACAGCGCGATCGGCGTCGACACGTTCGACCACCACGTCGCCGAGCACGGCACGACCACCGCGGACAAGGTCCACAAGCGCGAGGAGTTCCGCCAGCTGATGGAGGACGTGCAGGGTCTCCCCGAGACCCAGCGCACCGCCCTGCTGCTGCGCGAGATCGACGCGCTCTCCTACGACCAGATCGCCGAGGCGATGGAGACCACCGTGCCGTCGGTGAAGTCGCTCCTCGTCCGCGCCCGCGTCTCGCTCGGCGAGGCCGCCGAGGCCCGCAAGCTCTCCTGCGAGGAGGTCCGCGAGGAGCTCGGCGAGGTCGCCGAGGGCCTCAAGCGCCTCTCGCCCCCGGTCCGCCGCCACCTGCGCGAGTGCGACCGCTGCGCGGAGTTCCGCAAGACCCTGCGCGACAACAACAAGGCGCTCGCGCTGATGCTCCCGATCGGGCCGCTGCTGCTGCTCAAGAAGCTCGCGATGGCCCAGATGGGCACGACCGCGAGCGCGGGCGGCGGTGCCGCCGCGACCGCCGCCACCGGCGGCGCCGTGAGCGCGGCCGCGGGCAGCACCGCGGGCGGCGCGATCTCCGCCGGCGTGAGCGCGATCGCCACGAAGGCCGCCACCGTCGCCACCGCCGCGGCGATCGTCACCGCGGGCGCCGTCGAGGTCGACCGCGCCGCGACGACGACCCCGGTCAAGGAGCCCGCGACGATCGTCGCCCAGGCTCCTGCCCGTCCGGCTCCCGCCCCGGCGCCCGCGCCCGCCGCGAAGGCCGAGGAGAAGCCGGCCGCCGAGATCGCCGCCAAGCCCGCCGCCGAGCCCACGCCCGCGCCGGACGCCGCGGCCACCGCGCCCGCCGAGCCCGTCCCGGCCCCGCCGGCCACCGTGCCCGCCGAGCCCGCGCCCGCACCGGCCCCGGTCGAGCCCGCCCCGCCGGTCGACGGCCCGCAGGAGCAGGTCGACGCCGTCACGCTCCCCGCACCCGCCCCGGTCGAGCCCGAGATCACGCTGCCGCCGACCACGACGGAGCCCACCCCGCCGCCCGTCACCCTCCCGGCCGAGCCCGAGGGCGTCACGCCCCCGGCCGAGCCCGCGCCGTCGGACCCGATCACGCTCCCCGCCGAGCCCACCCCGCCGGCGCCCGCGCCGTAGCACCGCAGACCGCAGCGCCCTTACTCCTACCAGGACGCCCCACGAGCGAGGCATCGTGGATGCCTGAGACGGCACGGCAAGCGGGAGCCGGGGCGCCTCAGGCGCCGCGAGGCCCGCGAACTACCCGACGCGGTCGCCGAGGGCGGCGTGCCCCTCCGGCGCGATCAGCAGCACGCCGTCGGCGCTGTACGTGCCGAGCACCAGCACCTCCGAGCGCACGGGCCCGATCTGCCGCGGCGGGAAGTTCACCACGGCGAGCACGAGCCGCCCGAGCAGCGCCTCGCGCGGGTAGTTCGTGATCTGCGCCGACGAGCGCTTCACGCCGAGCTCCTCGCCGAAGTCCACCCGCAGCTTCCAGGCGGGGCTGCGCGCTTCGGGGAAGTCCTCGACCTCGACGATCCGCCCGACGCGGATGTCGACCTTCTGGAAGTCGGCGAAGCTGATCTCCGGCTCGCTCACGGGCGCTCGGTCCCGAGCCGGAAGGAGCGGTAGGGGAGCTTCGTCGGGCCGTTCGAGCCGACCGCGTCGACGTTCGGCATCGACGGCGAGCGCGCGGCGAGCAGCAGGATGTCCGCCCCCTCGCGCTGGGCCGGCTCGTCCTGGAAGAGGAACGTCCGGCGCCCGTAGGTCGTGCGCCCGGCGCGCTCGGTCTGGAACTGGATCTGGTAGCCGGGCTGGCGGTTGATCCGGGTGCGGCCCTCGGAGCGCAGCACGAAGTCCGGGTCCGCGCGGCGCATGTCGCGGATCACCGTCGCCGCATACACCGGCAGGACGCCGTTGATGTCCCCGCGGTAGGCGGGGAGCCGCAGCGGGGCGACGGTCACGCTCTCGGGGTCCGGGTCGCTTGCGGGCGTCACGAGACGCAGCGACGTCCCGGGCGGCGCCGCGACGCGGTCGAGCTTCGCGTCGTCGTAGACGAGGTTGAAGGCGACGGGCGCGGAGACGACGACCGTCGTGCGGTCGTCCCCGGCCAGGAGCCGCAGCAGCAGCACGACGGCGACGATCGCCGCGAGCACCGCCACGGCGATGCGCCCGCCGCGCGACAGTGCACGCCAGCGCGGCCCCGCCAGCTCGGGCAGCGTGGGACCGAACTCCGGGCGGACGAGCGAGGGCGCCATGCCGCCGGAGGGTAGCCGTCAGTTCCCGAGGTCGAACAGCGCCTCGAGGTCGTGCTGGGAGAAGACCTCGAAGGCGACCATCGTCTGCGTGCGCGAGATCCCCGGCAGCTTGGCGATCCCGCCGGAGATGACCTCCGCGAGGCGGTCGTGGCGCTCGACGCGGACGATCGCCACGAAGTCCCACTCCCCGGTGACCGAGTAGGCCTCGGCGACGCCCTCGGCCTCGGCGAGCGTGCCCCCGAGGGTCGAGAGCACGTCGCGGTCGGCCTCGATCAGGACGACCGCGGTGATCATCGGAGCTCCAGCTCCGCCCCGGGATCGAGGATCACGACGCTCGCCTTCCCGGTGCCCCGCACGTCCTCGGCGAACGCCTCGGCGTCGGTCTCGATCGGCGGGAACGTGCCGAAGTGGATCGGGACGATCTGCGGGGCGCCCAGCAGCTCGGCGGCGAGGACGGCGTCGAAGCGGTCCATCGTGTAGTGCCCGCCGATCGGGACGAGCGCGAGGTCGAGCGCGTCCCGGCGCCCGGGGAGCGCGAGATCGCTGAACAGCGCCGTGTCGCCGAGGTGGTAGATCGTCTTCCCGCCGAGGTGCACGACGATGCCGGCGGGGGTGTTGATCGTGCCCTTGGGGGTCGTCGAGGTGTGCCAGGCCGGCACCCAGCGCGCCCAGCCCCAGTCGAACTCGATCGTGCCGCCGAGGTTCGGGTCGCGCACGTCGTGGCCGTCGGGCAGGTCCGCGGCCAGCTCACCGGCCAGCTCGACGATCGCCGCGACGCTCGCGCCGGTGCGCCCGGCGATCGCCACGGTGTCGCCGATGTGGTCGGCATGGCCGTGGGTGAGCAGGATCGCGTCGGCGCTCAGCTCGTCGGCGGTGGCGGCGGCCTTCGGGTTGCCGGTCAGGAACGGGTCGATCAGGACGGTGGTGTCCCCGGCCTCGAGCGCGAAGGCCGAGTGGCCGAGGTAGCGGACGGTGACAGGGCTCATGGGCTGGTTCCTCCTTCGGGGTCGTCGGCGTGACGGCGCAGCTCCGCGGCCAGCTCGAGCCCGACGGCCACGCCGACGAGCATCCCGAGCCGTGACTCCTCGGCGACGAGCAGGCGCAGCGCGCCCAGCCGCTCGGCCTCGTCGCCCAGGCGCGCGACCCGGGCGATCTCGGCCTCGTGGGCGCCGTCGAAGAAGCCGCCCTCCTGCAGAGCCTCGGCGAGGATCCGCTGGAGCCCGGGTGCCGCGTGCGTCACGATCTCCTGGGCGTGGGCGAACCGCTCGCCGCCCTCGGTGAGCGCCGCCACGGCGGCGTCGACCTGCTCGGCGGTGTACCGGGGCTCGGCCATCGGGCGGGAATCTACCGGCGGGCGAGCAGCAGGCCGGCGAGCAGGCCGGCCAGGAGGCCCGTCGCGCCCGCGGTGGGGCTCGCCTCCTCGACGAGCAGCGGCATCGCCAGCACGGTGATCGCGATCACGCCGGCGCCGAGCAGGTCGGCCTCGAGCGGCTCGCCGCGGCGCGCCTCGAGCGCCGGCCGCACCGCCCAGGCGGCGAGCAGGCCGAGCGCCGCCCCGTTGGCGCCGAGGGCCAGCGGCACCGTCTCCAGGGCTGCGGCGGCCGCGATGCCGCCCATCCCGCACAGGCAGAACAGCAGCAGGACCGCGACGTGCCCGTGGCGCCGCTCGAGCAGGACGCCGAACAGCACGACGGTGAAGATCACCGCGCCGGCGTACCAGAGCTCGTCGGCGAAGAACGGCGCCGTGGCGACCCGCCACCACTCCCCGTCCACCGGGCCGACGACGCCGACGTCGGCGGGCGAGAACACCGCGAGCGAGATCGTGCCCGCCGCGCACAGGATCGCCAGGACGATCGCCGCCAGCGGCCGGTGCTCGGCGTCCACGCGGATGCCCGGGATCTCCCCCGGGCGCATCCGCGGCAGCTTCGGCGCCTTCGGCCGGCGCGAGCGGCGGCCCTCGGCCAGCTCGGTGCCCCCGAGCTTCGGCGCGCGCTTGCGCAGCCGCGTGCCGCAGTACGGGCACTCGGTGACGTACGAGGAGACCTCCGAGCCGCAGCTCTTGCAGACGACGAACAGGTCGGGCGCCTGGGACATCCCGCCCGATGCTACCCCTCCGCCGCCGCGCCCTCGCCGGGCGGGGGCCGGCGCCGCTCAGGCGGGGGCGAGCCCGGCGGCGGTCGCGTCCACGATCTCCTTCATGACCTCGCGCAGGTCGTGGTTGGTCTCGTAGACCTTGAGCTGGCGCGTCGCGCCGGTGCCGTGACGCAGGAGGTCGCCGACCCCGTCCAGCTCGGCCTCCGCGCCGAGGTCCTGCGCGTGCTCGCGCAGCCGGTCGACGAGCCGCTCGGCCAGCGCGCGGGCGCTGACGCCGTCCGCGCTCGGCAGGTCCACGAGCGGTGCGTCGAGCCCGTGTCGGGCGGCGAGCCACTTGTTCTCGTCGAGCATCTGCCAGGGGTAGTGCGAGAGCTCACGACCCTCGTCGAAGTGCACGCAGAGCTCGCGCGCCATCGCCTGGATCAGCGCGGCGAGCGCGATCGTGTGCTCGATGCGGGTCTGGCTGTCGCACACGCGGATCTCGACGGTGCCGAGGTTCGGGTGCGGGCGCACGTCGTACCAGAGGTACGTGTAGTCCTCCATCACGCCGGTGCGGGTCATGAAGTCGATCTGCTCGGCGTAGCTCTCCCAGGAGCCCCACGCGGGCGGAACGCCCACGCGCGGGAAGGTCCGGAAGATCGGCATCCGCGTGGACTGCAGGCCCGTGCGGTCGGCGCGCCAGAACGGCGAGTTGGCCGACAGCGCGAGCAGCACCGGCACGTGCACCCGCATCCCGTCGGCGACGTGGATCGCGCGCTCGGCGCCCTCGATGCCGACGTGCACGTGCATCCCGAAGATCAGCTCCTGGCGGGCGACGAAGCGCAGCGCCGAGACGATCTCGCGGTAGCGGTCGCGGCCCACGATCCGCTGGTCCTCCCACATCGCGAACGGATGCGTGCCGGCCGAGCCGATCGTCAGGCCCTTCTCGGCGGTGCTCGCCCACACCTGCGTGCGCAGCGCGCGCAGCTGCCGGCCGGCCTCCGCGGCGCTCGCGCACGGGTCGGTGGAGATCTCGAGCACCGACTCCATCAGCTCGGGCTTGATGTCCCCGGCCGGGGCGTCCTCGAGCAGCGACTCGATCGCGTTGACGAGGTCGAAGTGCTCCCCGTCGACGATCATCAGCTCCTCCTCGACGCCGAGCGTGAAGCTCGGGCCGGTGAACCGGTGCTCCATGGCGCGGCAGCGTACTTGAGCCCGCGGGGGCCGGCACGGGGCCGGGTTCCGTGGTTTCCCGAAGTCGCCGCCGCGCCGCGGCGGGTACCGTACGACCACCCCCAACGAGCGATCGACCCCAGGAGCGCTGCCGTGGCCACTGCCGAGATGACGACGACCCGCCTCGAGGAGCTGCTCGGCGACCACGCCGAGGCCCTCCTCAACCACACCTGCGAGGGCATCCGCCGCGACGACCTGCACCTCCCCGGGCCGGACTTCGTCGAGCGCGTCCTGATCGACAGTGACCGCTCCCCGCAGGTCCTGCGCAACCTCCAGGCGATCTTCGACCACGGGCGCCTGGGCGGCACCGGATACGTGTCGATCCTCCCCGTCGACCAGGGCATCGAGCACTCCGCCGCGGCGAGCTTCGCGCCGAACCCGATCTACTTCGACCCCGAGAACATCGTGAAGCTCGCGGTCGAGGGCGGCTGCAACGCCGTCGCCTCGACGGTCGGCGTGCTCGGTTCGGTCGCCCGGCGCTACGCGCACCGGATCCCGTTCATCGTGAAGCTCAACCACAACGAGCTGCTCACCTACCCGAACAAGTTCGCGCAGATCGAGTTCGCCTCGGTCGACCGCGCGTACGATCTCGGCGCCGCGGCCGTCGGCGCGACGATCTACTTCGGCTCCGACGACGCGCACCGCGAGATCATCGAGATCGCCCAGGCCTTCGAGCGCGCGCACGAGCTCGGCATGGCGACCGTGCTCTGGTGCTACCTGCGCAACGGCGCCTTCAAGGTCGACGGCACCGACTACCACGTGTCGGCCGACCTCACCGGTCAGGCCAACCACCTCGGCGTCACGATCCAGGCGGACATCATCAAGCAGAAGCTGCCGGAGAACAACGGCGGCTACCTCGCGCTGAACCAGAACGGCGTCTCGTACGGCAAGACCCACAAGCTCGTCTACGACCAGCTCACCGGCGACCACGCGATCGACCTCTGCCGCTACCAGGTGGCCAACTGCTACATGGGCCGCGCCGGCCTCATCAACTCCGGCGGCGCGTCGTCCGGCGCGACCGACCTCGCCGAGGCCGTGACGACCGCGGTGATCAACAAGCGCGCCGGCGGCACCGGCCTGATCTCCGGCCGCAAGGCGTTCCAGCGGCCGATGGACGAGGGCATCGGCCTCCTGAACGCGATCCAGGACGTCTACCTCTCGGACGCGATCACGATCGCCTGAGCGCGCGCGCCCCGTGCGCGCCCGCCGGCCGCTCGCCCTGCTGCTCTTCGCCGCCGCCCTCACGGGCGGCG
>JALOLQ010000275.1 GCA_025455895.1 Solirubrobacteraceae bacterium | reverse complement strand
TCGTCGAGCACCTCCTCGAACCGCTCGGGGGGCAGCGTCTTGACGGGTACGTGCTCGAGGGAGTGCATGCGAGGGGCCCCTGACCGATCGGTGATGACGCTGGACGCGCGCGAAGCCTAGGGCTTCGGCCGCGCGCTGGCGAACCGGCGGGCGCGTAGGCTTGCGCGCGGTGACCTGCGTTCTGGCCATCGACCTCGGCACCGGCGGCCCGAAGGTGGCGCTCGTCGACCTCGGCGGCGCGGTGCTGGCGACCGCGTTCGAGCCGGTCGAGACGCAGCTCGGGCCGGACGGCCGCGCCGAGCAGCGCCCGCAGGACTGGTGGACGGCGATCACCGCCTGCGCGCAGCGGGTGATGGCCTCCGGCACCGTCCCGCGTGACGCGGTGCGTGCGGTCGCCGTGACCGGGCAGTGGGCCGGGACGGTGGCCGTGGACGCCCGTGGCGAGCCGCTGCACCCGGCGATCACCTGGCTCGACAGCCGCGGCGCCGCCGCCGCGCGGCGGCTGGCGGGGGGCGGCCCGCGGATCGAGGGGTACGCCGCGCAGAAGCTCGCGCTCTGGGTGCGGCTCACCGGTGGGGCGCCGTCGCTCTCGGGCCGCGATCCGCTCGCGCACATCCTCTGGCTGCGCGAGGCGCACCCGCGCGTCTACGAGGAGGCCGCCGCGCTGCTCGAGCCGGTCGACTGGCTGAACCTCAAGCTCACCGGCCTCGTCTCCGCCTCGAGCGACACGATCACGATGCACTGGGTGACCGACACGCGCGACCCGCTGCGCGTGCGCTACGACGAGCGCCTGCTGCGCCTCTCCACGCTCGACCGCGAGAAGCTGCCGGACCTGCGGCCGACGGCGAGCGTCGTCGGCCCGGTCACGTCCGCGGCGGCCGAGGCGCTCGGGATCGGGCCGGGCGCGCAGGTCGTCACGGCGACGGCGGACACGATGTCCGCGGCCGTCGGCTCGGGCGCGGTCGCCGATCACGCCGCGCATCTCTACGTCGGCACCTCCTCGTGGCTCTCGTGCCACGTGCCGTACAAGAAGACCGACCCGTTCCACACGATCGCCTCGCTGCCCTCGGCGCTCCCCGGCCGCTACCTCGTCTCCTGCGAGCAGCAGACCGCGGGCGCCTCGCTGGCGATGGTCCGCGACCGCTGGCTGGCGGGCACGCCCGAGGCCGACGGCGGCTTCGAGGCGCTCGGCGACCTCGCCGCGCAGGCGCCGCCGGGCAGCGGCGGCGTGCTGTTCCTGCCCTGGCTCAACGGCGAGCGCACGCCCGTGGACGACCACCTCGCGCGCGGCGGCTGGCTGAACCTCGGGCTCGACACGACCCGCGCGCAGCTCGTGCGCAGCGTCATGGAGGGCGTCGCGCTCAACGCGCGCTGGATGCAGGAGCCCGTCGAGCGCTTCTGCAAGCGCCGGCTCGACCCCGTCGCCTTCATCGGCGGCGGCGCGAAGTCCCCGCTGTGGAGCCGGATCTTCGCCGACGTGCTCCAGCGCGAGATCCGCGCGACCGCCGAGCCGATCCACGCCAACGTGCGCGGCGCCGCGTTCCTCGCCGGCATCGCGCTCGGCGAGCTCGACGCCGCGGCGATCCCCGAGCGCGTCCCGGTCGCCGCCGTCTTCGAGCCCGACCGGACCACCACCGCGCGCTACGACGAGCTCTACGACGCGTTCGTGAAGACCTACAAGGCCACCCGCCCGATCTACCGGCGCCTCAACGCCCCGACCCGGAGCCCCGCATGACCGACCAGCCCGCCACGGACCCGCTCGCCGAGATCGAGCGCTCGCTCAAGCCCTACCGGGGCGAGCTCCCCACCCACGCCCGGCTGCCCGAGGAGGGCGTGCCGCGCGAGGAGGTGCTCGGGCAGCTGCGCCGGATGGCCGACGCCGAGCGCGAGAAGTGGGAGGGCGGCCACGTCTCCGGCGCCGTCTACGAGGGCGAGGCCGAGCACATCGCGTTCCTCAACGAGGCCTACGCGATCCACTCGCAGAGCAACCCGCTGCACCTCGACGTGTGGCCGAGCGCGGCGAAGTTCGAGGCCGAGATCGTCGCGATGACCGCGGGGATGCTCGGTGCGGAGGAGACGCCCGACGCCATCGTCGGCACCGTCACCTCCGGGGGGACCGAGTCGATCATGCTCGCGATGCGCGCCTATCGCGAGCGCGGGCGTGCGAACGGGATCGAGCGCCCCGTCATGGTCCTCTGCGAGACCGCGCACGCCGCGTTCGACAAGGCGGCCGACGCGTTCGGGATCGAGCAGCGCAAGGTGCCGGCGGGGCCCGGCCACGTGGCGGACGTCGCGGCGATGGAGGCGGCGATCGACGAGCGCACCGTCGTCGTGATCGGCTCCGCGCCGGCGTTCCCGCACGGGCTCGTCGACCCGATCGCCGAGCTGTCGGAGATCGCCCGCGCGCGCGGGATCGGGTTCCACACCGACGGCTGCCTCGGCGGGTTCCTGCTGCCGTGGGCGGCGAAGCTCGGGCACGAGGTCCCCGCGTTCGACTTCCGCCTGCCCGGCGTGACCTCGATGTCCGCCGACACGCACAAGTTCGGCTACGCGGCCAAGGGCACCTCCGTCGTGCTCTACCGCGGCGAGGAGCTGCGCCGCCATCAGTACTTCACCTTCACCGACTGGCCCGGCGGGCTCTACGCGACGCCGACCTTCGCCGGCTCGCGCCCCGGCGGGCTCAGCGCCGCGTGCTGGGCGGCGATGGTCTCGCTCGGCGAGTCCGGCTACCTCGAGGCCGCGCGGCGGATCCTCGCCGCCGCCGACGAGATGAAGCAGGGGATCCGGGCGACCGACGGGATCGAGCTGTTCGGCGATCCGCTCTTCTGCCTGGCCTTCGGCCCCGCCGAGGAGGGGCTCGACGTGTACCGCGTCATGGACGAGATGAGCGCCCGCGGCTGGAGCCTCAACGGCCTGCACCGCCCGCCCTCGGTGCACATCTGTGTGACGCTGCGCCACACGCAGCCCGGGCTCGCCGAGCGCTTCGGGGCCGACCTCGCCGGCGCCGTGCAGGCGGCCCGCGCGCAGCCGACCGCCGAGGGCGGCATGGCGCCGATCTACGGGCTCGCCGCGAGCGTGCCGGACCGCACGCTGGTGAGCGAGTTCCTGCGGCAGTACATGGATCGCTGGTACGTCCCGTAGGGGGTTCGCGGATCTCGCGGCGCCTCGCGCCCCCCGCCTGGCGGGGTCCGTGCCTTTCGGCACTGTCCCCCGCCGGCGTTCGGCGCGATGCATCCGCGATCTCTCGCTCGCGGGGCGTGGGTGGCGGCGCCGAAGCGCCTGTATTGGCGCCAACCTGGCGCTACTCTTCCACCATGCCGAGTGTGCAGATCAAG
>JALOLQ010000028.1 GCA_025455895.1 Solirubrobacteraceae bacterium | reverse complement strand
GTCCCCGACACCGCGGGCGCCCCCGTGTTCACCGGCGGCGCCGGCGCGATCACGCCCGTCACCGGCGAACTCGCCGTCTCGGTCCCCGGCGCCGCGTTGTCCGCGCTCACCACGATCCGCAACGTGAAGCCCACATCCGCCGCGCCCAGCGCGTAGCTCGCCCCCGTCTCACCAGGAACATCCACACAATTCGAGCCCGCCGCATCACACCGCTGCCACTGACGCGTCAGCGCGATCGGCGCGCCGTCCCGCCCCACACGCCGTCATCCGCACTCAGCGACTCGCCATCACGCTCGATCCCCGACACACTCGGCGCGCCCGTGTTCACCGGCGGCGCCGGCAGTGCGCTGACCGGCGCGGACACGGCGACCGCGCTGCCGCCGGCGTTCGACGCGGTCACGACGACGCGCAGCGTGCCGCCGACGTCGCTCGCGCCCACGGTGTAGGTCGAGGCGGTCGCCCCGGGCACGTCGGCGCACGCGGCGCCGCCCGCGTCGCAGGCCTGCCACTGGTGGGCGTAGGCGATCGCCGGCGTGCCGGTCCAGGTGCCGGGCGTCGCGCTGAGCACGCCGCCCTCGAGCGGCGAACCGGACACCTGCGGCACCAGCGTGTTGGCCGGCGCCAGCGCCAGGACCACCGCGGTCGGGGCCGAGGCCGCGACGACGACGCCCGGAGCCGGGTTGTCCGCGGTCACGACGACGCGCACGGTGGCGCCGACGTCGGCCGGGGTCAGGTCGTAGGTCGTCCCGGTGGCGCCGGGGAGGTCGAGGCAGCCGCCGCCGAGCGCGTCGCAGCGCTGCCACCGGCGGGTCAGCGTGATCGGCGCGGTGCCGGTCCAGGTGCCGTCGGTCGCGCTGAGCGTGCTGCCGTCGCGCGCGGTGCCCGAGACCACCGGCGCATCCGTGTTCACGGGCGGAGCGGCCGCGACGACCGCGGTGGCGGCGCTCACGGCGCTCGCCGGGGCGGGGGCCGCGTTCGAGGCGGTGACCACCGCACGGAGCGTGAAGCCGAGGTCCGCCGCGGTGAGGGTGTACGACGCGGACGTCGCCCCCGGGACGCTCGCGCACGTCGAGCCGCTCGCGTCACAGCGGCGCCACTGGTAGGTGAAGGAGATGACGGGCGTGCCGCTCCAGGTCCCGTCCGTCGTCGTCAGCGTCTCGCCCTCCTGCGCGAGGCCCGAGACGACGGGCGCGGTGAGGTTCGCCGGCCCGGCGGGGG
Source organism: Solirubrobacteraceae bacterium (assembly GCA_025455895.1). Classification (GTDB taxonomy): domain Bacteria; phylum Actinomycetota; class Thermoleophilia; order Solirubrobacterales; family Solirubrobacteraceae; genus F1-60-MAGs163. Next base: position 10,376 of record JALOLQ010000028.1, on the reverse strand, counting down.
CGATCACGGCGCTCGCGGCGCTCGTCGCGGCGGCCGTGCCCGGCGCGCCGTTCGCGGCGCTGACGCGCACGCGCAGCGTGCCGCCGACGTCCGCGGGCGTGAGGCCGAAGGTCGTCCCGGTGGCGCCCGGGACGTCCGTGCAGCCGGCGCCGAGCGCGTCGCAGCGCTGCCACTGGTAGGTGAAGGAGATCGTGGGCGTGCCCGTCCAGGTGCCCGGCCCGGCGCTGAGCGTCGCGCCGTCCTGCGTGATGCCGGCGATGTCCGGCAGCGCGGTGTTCACCGGCGGCGTCGCGAGCACGACGGCCGACGGCGCGCTCGCCGCGCTGACCGTGCCGGGCGCCGCGTTGTCGGCCGTCACGACGACGCGCACCGTCCCGCCGACGTCATCGGCCACGAGGACGTAGGTGCCCGCCGTCTCGCCCGGGATGTCGGTGCAGGCGCCGCCGAGCGCGTCACAGCGCTGCCAGCGGCGCGTCGTGGTGACCGGCGGGGTGCCGCCCCAGGTGCCGTCGTCGGCGCTGAGCGTCTCGCCGTCGGTCGCGCTCCCGGAGACCGACGGAGCGGTGAGGTTGACCGGAGGGGCCGGCGCGACCACCGCGCTCGGAGCGCTCGCCCCCGAGACGCTGCCGGGAGCGGCGTTGTCGGCGGTGACCACGACGCGCAGCGTGCCGCCCACGTCCGCCGGGCCGGCGGTGTAGGTCGCCGCGGTCGCCCCGGGGATGTCCGCGCACGGGAAGCCGGACGCGTCGCAGCGCTGCCACTGGTGGGTGAAGGTGATGACGGGGGTGCCGCTCCAGCTGCCGTCGTCGGCCGCGAGCGTCTGCCCGTCCATCGCAAGGCCGCTGGTCGAGGGCGGCGCGGTGTTCACCGGCGGCGCGGGCGCCACGACGGCGCTCGAGGCGCTCGTCGCGTCGGCGCTCCCGCCGGCGTTCGTGGCCGTGACGACCACGCGCAGCGTCCCGCCGACGTCGGCGCTCACCGCGGTGTACGCGGAGGACGTCGCCCCGGCGATGTCCGCGCAGGCCCCGCCCGCCGCGTCGCAGCGGCGCCACTGATGGGCGAACGAGACCGGCGCCGTCCCGGTCCACGTCCCCGTCGAGGCGCTCAGCGTCTCGCCGTCGCGCTCGGTCCCGCTGATCGCGGGCGTTGCCGTGTTCACCGGCGGCGCGGCGCCGACGACGTCGCTCGTCGCGCTCCAGGCGGCGACTCCGCCGCTCGGTGCCGCGTTCGTGGCGGTGACGACGACGCGCATGCGCCCGCCGACGTCGTCCGGGCTCAGGGCGAAGGTCGGGGCCGTGGCCCCGGCGACGGGCGTGCAGGCGCCGCCGGTGCCGTCGCAGCGCCACCACTGGTAGGCGTAGGCGATCGCCGGCGTGCCGGTCCACGTCCCGGTCGAGGCGCTGAGCGTCTCGCCGTCGCGCAGCGTGCCGGAGATGGCCGGCAGCGCCGTGTTCACCGGCGGCGCCGCCTCGACCTGGGCCGTCGCGGCGCTCGTGGCGGCGGCGCTCCCGGCGGCGTTCGTCGCGGTCACGACGACGCGCAGCGTCCGGTTCACGTCGGCGGCCGTGGCGGTGTACGTCGCCGCGCTCTCGCCGGGCAGGTCGGCGCACGCGCCGCCCCCGGAGTCGCAGCGGCGCCACTGGAAGGCGTAGGTGATCGGCGGCGTGCCCGTCCACGTCCCGGTCGAGGCGCTGAGCACCTGTCCGTCGCGCAGCGTGCCGCCGATCGCCGGAAGCGCGGTGTTCGCCGGCGGCGCGGCGGCGACGAGCGCGGTCGGCGCGCTGGTGACGCTGACCGTGCCGGGCGCGGCATTGTCCGCCGTGACGACCACCCGCAGCGTCCCGCCCACGTCGGCGGCCGCCGCGGTGTACGAGGACGAGGTCGCCCCCGGGACGTCCGCGCACGCCCCGCCGAGCGCGTCGCAGCGCCGCCACTGGTAGGTGAAGCTGAGCGCGGGCGTGCCGGTCCAGGTGCCGGCCGACGCGCTCAGCGCCTGCCCGTCCTGCGCCGTCCCGGAGACCGTGGGAAGCGCGGTGTTCAGCGGCGGAGCAGCGGCGACGACCGCGCTCTGCGCGCTCGTCGCGCTCACCGTGCCCGGGGCCGCGTTGTCCGCCGTGACGACCACGCGCAGCGTCCCGCCCACGTCGGCGGCCACCGCGGTGTACGAGGAGGACGTCGCGCCCGCGATGGTCGTGCAGGCCCCGCCCGCGGCGTCGCAGCGGCGCCACTGGTAGGTGAACGTGATCGCGGGCGTGCCCGTCCAGGTGCCGGCCGACGCGCTCAGCGTCTGCCCGTCCTGCACGGTCCCGCTGATCGCCGGCAGCGCGCTGTTCACCGGCGGCGCCGCGGCGACGACCGCGCTCTGCGTGCTCGTCGCGCTGACCGTGCCCGGGGCCGCGTTGTCCGCCGTCACGAGCACGCGCAGCGTGCCGCCGACGTCCGCCGGGACCGCCGCGTAGGACGCCGACGTCGCGCCCGCGATGTCGGCGCACGCCCCGCCGGACGCGTCGCAGCGCCGCCACGGATAGGTGAAGGTGAGCGTGGGCGTGCCGGTCCAGGTGCCGGCCGAGGCGCTCAGCGTCTGCCCGTCCTGCGCCGTCCCGCTGATCGCCGGCAGCGCGCTGTTCACCGGCGGCGCCGCAGCGACGACCGCGCTCTGCGCGCTCGTCGCGCTGACCGTGCCCGGCGCCGGGTTGTCCGCCGTGACGACCACGCGCAGCGTCCCGCCGACGTCCGCGGGCACCGCGGTGTACGAGGCCGACGTCGCGCCCGCGATGTTCGCGCAGGCCGCGCCCGCCGCGTCGCAGCGGCGCCACTGGTAGGCGTAGCTGAGCGTCGGCGTGCCGTCCCACGTCCCGGTGCTCGCGGTGAGCGCCAGGCCGTCGCGGGGGGTGCCCGAGATCGCCGGGAGCACGGAGTTCGACGGTGCGAGCGCGCCGACGACCGACGTCTGGGCGCTCGTCGAGGTGGCCGAGCCGACGACGTTCGTGCCCGTGACCACGACGCGGATCGTCGCGCCGACATCCCCCGGCACGAGCGTGTAGGTCGCGCCGGTCGCGCCGGAGATGTCCGTGCACGAGGCGCCCGCGGCGTTGCAGCGGCGCCACTGGTAGGTGAAGGTCGGCGTCGGGTTGCCGCTCCACGCGCCCGCGTCCGCGGTGAGGACCTGGCGGTCCTGGGCGGTGCCGGTGATCGACGCCGCAGTGGTGTTCGCGGGCGCCGTGAAGTCCTCGTCGTTGACGAGGGCCACCGCGCCGGGCAGGTAGAGGTCGCCGGTCGTCCGCAGGGCGAGCGTCGTGCTCGTCACGGCGTTGGGGATCTTGCCGTCGACGTTCAGCTCGTCGGCGTCGAAGCCCGTCTGGTTGACGTAGTTCGGGTTCTTCGCGGTGACGTGCGCGCCGTTGCGGGAGATCGTCGAGTTGAAGGGGTTCGCCGCCGGGTTCACCGCGTCCGAGAGCGCGTTGCCGCTGAGCGTCGCGCTCTCGGTGGAGAGGTCCTGGTCGCCCTCGTAGCTCACGAGGCCCAGGCGCCCGCGGACGACCCCGAGCGCCGGCGTCGTGAACCCGCCGAGCGTGATGTTCACCGAGGGCCGCGAGCCGTTGACCAACGAGGTGAAGCCGTCCCAGACGTTGACCTTCTTGAACTGGAGCTGGGCCGGGTCGCGCCAGACGACGATCATCGACCAGCCCGCGTAGCGATCGGTCCCGGTGCCGGCCTGGACGTTCGCGGCCCAGTAGGCGCCGTTGCCGCCGGCCTGCACGAGCGACGTGACGTCCGCGAAGCCCTGGTAGCGGCTCGTGCGCAGCGAGTCGGTGTCGAGCGTCGTGGCGGTGAGCGTCTGGTACGCGGCGACCGGGGTCCGGAAGCGGACCGTGTCCCGCGCCGCCGGCGTCGGCGCGGCGGCCCCGCCGCTGCCCGCGGTCGTGTCCGCGCCCCAGTAGAGCCCGGCGAACAGCACCGTCGCCCCGGCGGGCATCGCGAGCGTCGCGCTGCTCGAGTTGAAGGTCGAGGCGTCGCCGTCGACGTCGACGTTCACCAGCGAGAAGCCGTTGTTGCCGCCGTTGGTGGTGCCGTTGCGGACGTTGTTGCACCCGCCACCTCCGGAGCACGTCTCGAGCGTGTTCGCGACGACGGCGAAGTCGGCCCGGTCGACGGTGGTGTAGCGCGGCGTGAAGGTGCGATCGGCGGCCGCCGGCCCGGCGAGGGCGAGCAGCGCGGCGCACGTGGCGAGGGCGAGGGAGGGGAGCGAGCGGCGGAAGGAGCGCATGAGCAGGGAAATGCGGAGGTTTGGTGCGCTATCGGGCGGTTGCACCACCTCCTTGAGCCATGGCGCGTGGTTGCACGGGCTCGGCCGCGGCCCGGGCCGCGGTCCTCGTGGGCTCCGTGAGGGCCGGGCTCAGCCCGCGGGCGGCGCGCCGACGCCGACGCCGGCGGGGCACGCCACGCCGGTCCCGCCGAGGCCGCAGTAGCCGTGCGGGACCTTGTGCAGGTACTGCTGGTGGTCGTCCTCGGCGTAGAAGAACGGCCCGGCGGGCGCGATCTCCGTGGTGATCTCCCCCATGCCCGCCGCGCGCAGCGCCTGCTGATAGCGCTCACGCGAGGCGAGCGCGGCGGCCTGCTGATCGTCGCCGTCCCAGTAGATCGCCGAGCGGTACTGCGTGCCGACGTCGTTGCCCTGCCGCATCCCCTGCGTCGGGTCGTGGCCCTCCCAGAAGACCCGCAGCAGATCGTCGTAGCTCACGCGCGCGGGGTCGTAGGCGACGAGCACGACCTCGGTGTGCCCGGTGTGCCCGGAGCAGACCTCCTCGTAGGTCGGGTTCGGCGTGATGCCGCCCGCGTACCCGACCGCGGTCGAGACGACCCCCGGGGTCTGCCAGAACATCCGCTCGGCCCCCCAGAAGCAGCCCATCCCGAACACCGCCGTGCGCACCCCGTCGCCGAACGGCGCCTTCAGCGGCGCGTCGAGCACCGCGTGACGCTCGGCGAGCCCCGGCATCCCCGTCTCGCGCCCGGGCAGCGCGGACTCCGCGTCCGGCAGCTTCAGCTTGGCCGAGAACCGATCGAGGAAGCTCATATGACCAGGGTACGCGTGAGGCGATGCCGACCGATCTCAGCGCAGCGGTGACCGGTGGGCGAGCTCATCGCGGATGGATGACGCCGCACGCCGAACCGGGACAGTGCTCTGCACGGCCCGGTTCGCACGGGTGGCGTCAGGCGCCGCGAGGGGCCGCCCCCCGGTCAGCGCCGGCCGAAGATCTGCAGAAAGAACAGGAAGATGTTGAAGACGTCGAGGAAGATCCCCGCCGCGAGCGGGATCGCCTCGTCGCCGCCGGCGCGGCGCAGGCGGTTGAAGTCGAGCACGGTGTAGAGCCCGAACACGCCGAGGCCGAGCAGCGCGTAGACGAGGTAGGCGCCCTCGATCCGGAACAGGACCGTCACGAGGCCGAAGACGAGCAGCCCGAGCAGCAGGAAGAAGGCGAGCCGGTAGAGGCCGCTCAGGTCGCGGCGGATCGCGTAGCCGGCCGCACCGAGCACGCCGACGAAGAGCGCGGTCGCGGCGGTGGCCTGGTAGAGCGCCGCGGGTGCGGTCTCGGCGTAGTAGGCGATCGTCGTGCCGACGCTGATCCCGAGCAGCAGCCCGAGCGCGAACAGCAGCACGAGCGCGAGGCTGCGCGCGCCCTTCGCGTTGGCGACGTTCAGCCCGATGATGCAGCCGATCGCGAGCAGCCACGGCAGCACCCACCACAGGCCGGTGAGGTCGCGGCCGATGTACGCGCCGCCGGCCGCGAACAGGCAGGTGATCGCGACGAGGCCCATGACCTCGCCGAAGACGGCGAGCGAGCGGTCGCGGGCGGCGGGGACGGCGTAGCCGGTGCTGGACATGGCGGACATCATCGCGCACGCGGGCGGCGGATACGCTGGCGTCATGCCCACCCAGAGCGGCTTCGACGCCGCGACCCTCGAGCGCTTCGCCGACCTCATGGTCGGCTTCGGCGCGAACGTGCAGCCCGGCCAGATCGTCTCGATCGGCGGCGAGATCGGCAAGGAGGAGATCGTCCGCGCGATCGCCGCGAGCGCCTACCGCCACGGGGCGAAGTTCGTGGACGCCTCGTACTTCGACCTGCACGTCAAGCGCGCGCGCCTCGTCCACGCCGCCGAGGAGACCCTGAGCTTCGTGCCGTCCTGGTACGGGGCGCGGATCCTCGCGCTCGGCGAGCAGCGCTGCGCGCGGATCGGGCTCAGCGGCCCGGTCGAGCCGCACCTGCTCGAGGACATCGATCCCGCGCGCGCGGGGAAGGACCAGCTCCCGTTCCTGCGCGAGAGCGGCAAGGTCGTGAACGAGCGCACGACGAACTGGACGATCGGCCCCGCCCCGGGGCGCGACTGGGCGCGCCTGGTCCACCCCGAGCTCGAGCCCGACGAGGCGCTGGCGACGCTCGTGCGTGAGCTCGTGCACATCCTGCGCCTCGACGAGGACGATCCGGTCGCCGCCTGGCGCGCCCGCGCGGACGTGCTCGTCGCCGCCGCCGAGCGGGTGACCGAGCGGCGCTTCGACGCCCTGCACTTCGAGGGCCCGGGCACGGACCTGACCGTCGGGCTGCTGCCCTCGAGCCGCTTCCTCGCCGCGCGGTTCGAGACGGTGGACGGCATCACCCACATGCCGAACATCCCCTCCGAGGAGATCTTCAGCACCCCGGACCCGCTGCGCACCGAGGGCGTCGTGCGCGCGACGAAGCCGCTCTCGGTGGGCGGCTCGATCATCCGCGGTCTCGAGGTCGAGTTCCGCGCGGGCCGCGCGGTGCGGATCGACGCCGACGAGAAGGCCGAGGTGCTGCGCGGCTACGCCGAGCGCGACCCGGGCGCCGCGCGGCTGGGCGAGGTGGCGCTCGTCGACGGCGAGGGCCGGATCGGCCGGACCGGCACGGTGTTCTTCGACACGCTGCTGGACGAGAACGCGGCGAGCCACGTCGCGCTCGGATCGGCCTACGCGATGTGCCTCGAGGACGACGCGGACCACGCGCGCATGAACGAGAGCGAGATCCACGTGGACTTCATGATCGGCTCCGAGGACGTGACGGTGACGGGCCTGACGGCGTCCGGCGAGCGCGTGCCGGTGCTCGCGGCCGGCACCTGGCAGGTGTAGGCGGGCTCAGGCGCGGGAGGCGGCGCCGTCGGCGAGGTCGCCGAGGTAGCGCTCGGAGGCGGGCCACTGCTCGGCGGTGAGGCCGGCGTCGCGCCGCGCCTCCTCCTGGTCGACGTACCCGGTGACGCGCGTGACCAGGCCCTCGCGGACCTCGATCACCCAGCAGAAGTGGGAGCTGAAGCCGCGCTTCTGCTCCGGCGTGGCGAGCAGGATGCGGCCGATCGCAGCGACCCGTCCGTCGCCGAGCGAGAACACCTCGCTGACGCGCTCGCGCACGACGTCGAACGCCGCCTCGCGCTGCTCGCTGTAGCGCTCGAGGCCCTCGGCGCCGCGATAGGTCAGGCGCTCGCCGTCCCCGGGCGCGGCGGACAGCTCGGCGTCCGGGTGCAGCAGCGCGCGGACGCGCTCGCGGTCCCCGGAGTTCCAGGCGTCGTGGAGCTCGAGGACGAGCTCCTCGTCAGCGCTGCGTCCGTGCGGCGTGTCGGGGAGGGGCGTGGGCATGACCTGGCGGGACGCGCTCCACGCTAGCGCATCGCCTCAGGAGGCTTCGGCGTGAGCGGCGCGCCGGCGCCACCACAGGGCGCCCGCGACCACCAGCCCGAGCACGACCACAGCGAGGATCGGCGTGCTCGCGGCGCCGATCACGTCGCTCACCTTCTCCCACTGGGAGCCGAGCAGCCAGCCGGCGCCGATGAGGAGCACGTTCCACACGAGCGTCCCGACGAGCGTGAAGCCGAGGTACTCGAGGCGGTTCATCTGCAGCAGCCCGGCGGGCAGCGAGACGAGGCTGCGCACGCCGGGGATGCAGCGCCCGACGAGGACGATCACCGGGCCGCGGCGCAGGAACCAGGCCTCGGCGCGGTCGAGCTCGGCGGGGCCGACCCGGAACAGGCGCCCGTGGCGCAGCAGCAGCGGCCGGCCGCCGTGGCGGGCGATCTCGTAGAGCACGACCGACCCGATCACCGAACCGAGCGTCGCCGCGGCGAGCACGCCGGCCACGGGCAGGTCGCCCTGGGCGGCGAGGTACCCGGCGAGCGGGAGGACGACCTCCGACGGGATCGGCGGGAAGACGTTCTCGACGAACATCAGCACGGCGAGGCCGAGGAGCCCGAGGTCCTGGAGGATCGTCTCGACGGTCTGCGACGCCGCCGGGATGAGGCCGGGCGCGGGCATGAGCGCGCGACGCTAGCGCCCGCGCCTAAAGACGACGTGAGTGTCGTACGTCCCGGGCGCCGCTACCCTTCCCCCGGCCGCGCGAAGCCAGGAGAGGTGCCGGAGCGGTTGAACGGGCGCGACTGGAAATCGCGTAACGGGGGTCAACCTCGTTCGAGGGTTCGAATCCCTCCCTCTCCGCTCTGTGATGTCTCGGGACATAGGTCTCACCTGTCTCGGGTCATGTGTCTCACGTGGGCCGGCGTCCTGGCGGCTTGAGGGGGCTCAGCCGGTACGCCTGCTGCGGCGAGCCGGCCCACGCCCGGGATGCTCGGGGGCGTGGACGCGCTCCATGTCCGGGAGTGCGTCGCGTGGGTGGGCGGCCCACCAGCGCACGTAGCGCTCGGTGAGCGGACGCGCGCTGAGGCCGTGGACGTAGATCGAGAGCGCGATCGTCGCGGCGATGGCGATCAGCAGCGTCTGCACGTGCGGCAGGTCGGCGTCGTCCAGCAGGATCACCGCGAAGACGATCGAGGCCAGGCCGCGCGGGCCGAACCACCCGATGAAGGCGACGGTCGGCCGGCGGGCCGCCGTCCCCAGGAGGGCGAGCGCGACCGGGACCATGCGCACGACGGTCAGGCTCAGGACGGCGTAGGCGGCGATCTCCCACGACAGCTCGTCCAGAACGGGGCCGAGGACGACGGCCCCGAACACGATGAACGTGGCGGCGTTGAAGAACTCACCGCCTTCGTCGACGAGCCGGCCGACCTCCTCGCCGGTGTCGCGGCGCAGCGCGCCGAAGAGGACGCCGGCGGCGAAGGCGGCGATGAAGATGCTGCCGCCCAGCGCGGTGGCGATCCCGGCGGCGAGCAGCGCTGAGGCCAGGACGAGGATCTGCGTCCAGTTCATCTCCATCAGCCCGCGCGCGGTGCCGAAGCGCAGGAGCAGCGCGCCGGCGATCCCGGCGATCACGCCGCCGACCACGCCGTAGCCGATCTGCTCGAGGACGAGCGTGACGGCGGCCGTCTCGCTCGTCGTGCCGGCCTCGGCTCCCGCGACGGCGATGGCGATGTAGAAGATGGGAACGCACAGGCCGTCGTTCAGTCCGCTCTCGACGTTCAGGCCCTGACGGACTCGGGAGGGGATCCGCTCGTCGGTGACGACCGCCTGGCCGAGCGCCGCATCCGTGCAGGCGAGCACGACGGCGAGCACCGCCGCCTCGGCGACGCTGATGCCGGGAACCACCAGCGCACCCGCGAGCGTGCCGGCGACGATCGTCAGCGGCAGCCCGAGCCCCAGCAGGCGCACCGGCACCGCGTACTCGCGGCGCAGGGTGCGCAGCGAGATCCGCGAGGCGTCGGCGAAGAGGACGAGGGTCAGCGTGATCTCCGCGAGCAGCTTGACCCGCTCACTGCCGACGTCGAGATCGAGCAGGCCGAGCGCGGGGCCCGCGAGCAGCCCGGTCGTCGTGAAGAACATCGCCCCCGAGACGTTGGCGAGGTCCAGGCGCCGCGAGAGCGCCGCGTAGGCGATCAGGAGGACCGCGACGGTGGCGAGCGTCCAGGTCACAGGCGCGGGTCGGGGCTGACGTCGGCTCGGCGCCGTCGCCGGGGTTCGCGGAGGACGAGGATGGCGATCAGCGCGGTGGTGATCGCTCCTGACACCATCATCGAGGCGACGGGGTGCGAGCAGCGCGATCGGATCTTCGCGAGCGACTACCGCACCCTCAGCGTCGCGCGTCGCCGGCTCGAGACGCTGACCTTGGCGGCGTTGGCCGCCTCGGCCGTGGCGCCGATCCGGAACGTGCCCGGCTTCCGGCCGGCCGTGACGCTGATCGACCGCGTCGAGGACGCGCCCGCGGCGAGCGACGACCGGGTCGCGCACGCCTTGGCCTTCCTCCCGGACAGCCGGAACGCCTTCGGGGCCTTCAGGCACACCTTGACCTTCGTCGCGGCGATCGTCCCGGTGTTCGTCGTCCTGATCCGCAGCGTGACCTTGCCCGACCGCTTGAGCTTCGACGTCGAGGCGCGCACCGAGATCGTCAGCTTCGCGGCACCGGCGGGCGCCGGCGTGAGCGGCG
>JALOLQ010000274.1 GCA_025455895.1 Solirubrobacteraceae bacterium | reverse complement strand
CCGGGCGGCGCGGTGAAGCGCCGCGCGCGGAGCACCGGGTCGCCGGTGCCGTCGCCGGGGACGCGCGCGTCGAGCGAGCCGCCGGTCGCGCAGGCGTCCGCTGCGCCGGGGTCGCCCGCGGGCGCCTCCCACGAGCGCCCGGAGACCGCGGTGCCGTCGGGGCCGCGGCAGGACCAGACCGTGTAGGTGGCGGCGCTCGCCGGGGCGCTCGCCGCGAGCAGGCCGAGGACGACCGCCGCTGCGATGAGGGGCGGCCGGCGGCGCGGCGACGAGGTCGAGGCGTTCTCCATCCCAGGGGTCCGGCGTGGCGAGCGTCGTGCTCGCGCCCATCATCGCGCGCGCCGCCGCGCGCCGCCACCCCCAACCGTGTGGGGCAGCTCACAGTCACCCCCGGTCGCGGCCCGTACCGTGCCCGCCCATGACCGCACGACGTCTGCTCCTGCCCCTGCTCGTCGCCGCCTGCGCGGCGGCCCCGTCCGTCGCCCAGGCCGCGTCCACGCCGAAGCCCGGCCGCTACGCCGGCACCCACGGCTTCGACGGCCCGATCACGCTCGTCTTCGAGCGCGAGAGCGGGATCGGCCTGCACCTCGCGCGCTTCAGCTTCTCCGGCACGCTGCGCTGCGCCGACGGCACGACGATCCCCTACCGGTTCACGAACCGGCGCGTCACCGCGCGCAGCGCCGCTCGGGTGACGAAGGGCCGCTTCACCGCGAAGTCCGCGGACATCACGATCAGCGGCCGCTTCGGCGCCAAGGGCGTCAGCGGCGACGTGAAGCTGCGCGCGATCCCGTGCGAGAAGACGGTCGCCTTCAGCGCGAAGCGCCGCTGAGCCGTGGCTCGGTCCCCGGTGCCGGGGGGCGCGCGAGGCGCCCCCCGGAGCCCGGATCAGCTCCCTACGGCACGAGCGCCATGTTCGGCTCGCCCTGGGCGTTGAGCCCGTTGGCCGAGCGCACGCAGCGGCCGCCGGTCACGTTGCCGCCGTTGTAGGCCTGGCGCAGGCAGCTGCGCATCGCGAGCTGGCCCCAGTAGCTCGAGTGCGAGCCCTCCTGGATCTGGTACGGCGGGAAGATCGCCGTGATCGTGCGGACCTGCGAGACCCACTCGGTGTTGTCCACCGCGCCGGGGCTCGTCCACGAGGCGATGCCCTTCTCCTCGAGCAGGCCGACGGTGTTCTCGCACAGGCGGCGCCCGTCGAGCGAGTTCTGCAGGTCGAGGACCTTGACGTTCGGCAGGCCGCTGCCGGCGGCGGCGTTCTTCGTCGTGTTGTTCATCGCCACGACGACGGTGTCGTTGGCCCAGTTCGCGTCCCGGTTCCAGACGCCGCAGCCGCCGACGTTCTGGCGACTCCAGCCGGACTCGGAGTAGCGGATCTGCGCCCCGCGCGGGAGCGGCGACCAGTACGTCTGCGCGAGGATCGTGTAGTCCGACGTGCCGTAGCCGGCGTTGCTCATCGCCTGCGCGACGTTCAGCAGCGCGCCGCGGACGTTCGCGGTCTCGGTCGCCTGGCGGGCCGCGGTGAACCGCGAGCTGATGTCCGAGTCGTCGTAGCAGTAGTTCTTCCACCACGACGGCGAGGTGAGCCAGTTGGTGATGCAGCGCGTGACGATGTCGGCGAAGCCGTAGTTGTTCGCGCCGATCATCACGACGACGGCCTTCACGTTGTTCACCGAGGCGTACTCCTGGAGCGCGAGCGCCTGGCCCTTGCGGCCGGATGCGTCGCTGTAGAAGTCGATGCCCGGCTTGAAGTCCTCACCGGAGCCGGTGCCGTGGGTGGAGGTGCGCGCTCCCGAGCAGGCGAGGTTCGCCGTCTTCAGCCCGCCGCCGATGAACGCCTGCGCGGCCTTCGAGCGGTGGCAGCCGGGGATCGCCTCGCCGGTCGGCGTGTCCCAGTACGCGGTCGAGCCGAGCGCGTCGACCTTCGAGGACGACTGGTTCGTGTTCCCCGCCCAGCGGCCGGCCTCGCCGGAGATCGCCGAGTCGCCGAGCGTCACCACCGCGGGCGTGCCGCCCGGCGGCGCCGCCCAGGCGGATGACGCGGTGATCGCCAGCGCGCTCAGCGCGAGCGCGGACGTGGTCAGGCAGCGACGCAACCTCATGTGGATCCTCCCCAGGGAATCGTTTGCGGCGGGCGCTCCTGCGGCGCCCGGACCCGCGGCGATCCTCGTCCGGGCGCAGCCCGGAAGTCAAGGGCGGAATCCGGGTGATCGCCGCACCGCGCGGCGGTCAGATGATCTCGCCGTCCTGCGGCTCGAGCGGCAGGCCGGCGGCGACCCAGTCGCCCATGCCGCCGGCGACGCTCACGACGTCCTCCAGGCCGGCGGCCTGCGCGGCGGCGGCCGCCTCGGCCGAGCGGTTCCCCGACCGGCAGATGAAGACGAGCGTCTTGTCGCCGCGCGCCTCGTCGAGCTCGGCGAGCGTCGCGTCGCTCAGCTCCCCGAGCGGGACGTGGACGGCCTCGGGCGCGTGCCCGGCGTCCCACTCGTCGTCCTCGCGCACGTCCACGAGGTAGCCGTCGCCGGACTCGACCTGCTCGCCCGCGTCGGCGGCGCTGATCTCCGTGACCGCGCCGGACGCGGACGCCGTGGCGGTGGGCGCCGGGACGGAGGCGGCCGGCGTGCTCTCGCCCCCGGAGTCCGAGCCGCAGGCGGCGAGGGCGAGCGTGGCGAGGACGGCGAGGACGGCGAGGGGAGACCGCATCGTCGAAGCCTAACGGGCGCCCGCCGCGGTCAGCGCACGGTGAGCGTGCCGCGCATCCCCGCCGCGCGGTGGCCCGGGACCGAGCAGTAGTACAGGTAGCGGCCCGGCTTGAGGCGCGCGCTCACGGTCGAGACGCCGCCGCGGCCGACGACGCGCCCGCGCCGCGTGCCGAGCGCGATGTTGTGGAAGTTCGAGGACGGGTTGCGCAGGCGCAGCGTCACCGCGCCGGCGCGCGCGGCGATCGAGGTGCGGGTGAAGCGCAGCGAGCCGTCGGCGGCGGCGGCGAGCGAGTAGGTGCGCGCCGAGGTGGCGGTCGGGTCCACGGGAGCGGCGCCCGCCGGCGCGGCGCCGAGGACGGGGGCGCCGGCGACCAGCGCGCCGGCGACGAGGAGCGGACGGAGCATGGCGCGATCGTCGCACGCGGATGTGACGGCGCGCGAAACTGCGCGCGATGCTCCGCCTCGACCACCTGATCCTGCGCTCACCCGAGCCCGAGAGCACCGTCGCGGCGCTGCGCGACGCTGCGCAGCGCGATCCTGCGGGCCGGCCCGGTCGACGTCGAGGTGCTGGCGGTCGGCGACCCGCCGACGCAGGTCGAGGGCTACGGGATCGGCTTCGACGCCGCCGGCGAGGATCTCGGAGACGTGGCGGCGCGGCTGCGCGCGGCGGGGATCGCCACCTCGCCGCCGCTCGCCGGGCGTGCCGGCGACCGCGCGTGGCGGGCGCTCCACCTGCGCGGCCTGCTGCCGGACCCGTTCCCGGCGGGGTTCACCACGCGCCCCCCGGGGCTCGGCGAACGGCTCGCCGCCGGCGTGCTCGGCGCCGCCGCGCGGCTGGGCCCGGTCGCCCGCGCCGGCACGCGGCGGTCCGGCGGGTCGATGGCGGTCGTCACCGAGTACGGCTTCGACGTGGAGGCGTGGCGTGCGGCGGTCGCGCCCGGGCCCGCGGTGACGGGCGTCGAGGTCGGGGTCGGCGGGTGCGCCGCCGGGTGGGCCGCGCTCGGGCCGCTCGCCGGGCCGCCGCTCGATCTGCGCGGGGACGGCGCGCCCGGCGTGCGCCGTATCGTGCTCGCGGGGGCGGGCTGGGAGGCCGGCCGCGCGCCGCTCGTGCTCGGCGCGGTGACCTTGACCGGAGGCTGAGCCCCGGTACCGTGCGCCGCGGGCCGCCGCATGACCCTCTCGTCGCTCGCTCTTCCGCCCCGCCGGCTCTGGCGCGTGCCGCGCCGCTGGTTCGCCGCGGTCGCGCTCGCGATCCCGCTCGGGTGCGTGCTCGACACGCAGCTCGAGCTGACCGAGGCGCAGCAGTGGCTGCTGGCGATCCCGGTCTGGTGGGTCGTGCTGAGCGTGCTCGGCGAGCTGCCGCGCGCGCAGCGCGTGACGCTGCTGTGCTTCCTGCCGCTGATCGCGCTCGCCGAGCTGCTGCTGAGCCACGGGCTCGGGTGGTACGTCTACCGGCTCGAGAACCTCCCGCCGTGGATCGTGCCGGCGCACGGGATCGTGTTCCTCACCGCGATCCGCGTCGTGGACCTGCCCTCGCCCTCGACCCGCGCGCTCGCCTGGGGAGCGGCGAGCGCCCAGGCGCTCTACGGCCTGCTGAACCTCGTGCTGCGCGGCGACGAGATCGGCGCGCTGCTCTCGGTCGTCTACGTGATCGGGATGATCGTGCTGCCCGCCGAGGGCAAGCGCTTCTACGCGGTGCTCGGGCTCGTCGTCGCCTACCTCGAGGTGATCGGCTCGGTGCTCGGCGTGTGGGCCTGGGCGCCGGAGCTCTTCGGGCTCGCCGAGACGAACCCGCCCTCCGGCGCGGTCGGCGGCTACGCGATGGTCGACGGCGCCGCCTGGGTGCTGGCGACGCTGATCCTCGCGCGGGTGGCGGCGGGACGGCCGCTGCCGTCCCGCTCGCCCGCCTAGCCTCAGGCCGCGCCGGCCCAGAGCCCGAAGCGCTGGCCGCTGGGCGTGCTCGCATGGGCGATCCGGCCCTGCGGGATGTCCACCGGGCCCATCGCGAGCCCGCCGCCGAGCTGCTCGATCTTCGCGATCGTCCCCTCGAGGTCGTCGGTCGAGACGTAGAACATCACGTGCCCGGGGTAGGACGGGTCGGGCGGCCCGCCGACGCCGCCGGCGATCCCGCCCTCCTCGGGCTCGAAGGTCGTGTAGGGCATGCCGGGGACGTCGGCCGCACTCCAGCCGAAGGCCTCGACGAAGAAGTCACGCAGGGCGCCGGGATCGGGCCCCACGATCTCGAAGAACGTCACGGGATGGCTCATGGCGTGCAGCCTCACGCACCGGCCTTGCCATGGACAGGGGATTTCGGCCAGGATCGGCGCCATGGACTTGGGGACGGTGCACAACCCGCTGCTCGAGGCGTTCGAGGCGCGCCTCGACGAGATCGCCGCGCGCACGGCGCGGGCGGTCCTCGAGGAGGTGCCGGCGCACGGGGCCGTCCCCGGTCCGGCGTTCGCCGGCGAGGTCCGCGAGCACTCACGCCGCCATGCCGAGCTGTTCCTGGCCACCGTCCGCAGCGGCCGGCCGCCCGCCGGCCCCGCGCTCGCGTTCGTCCGCGAGCGCGGTGCCCGGCGCGCCCGCGAGCTGCTGCCGCTCGACGCCGTGCTGCACAGCTACCTCGTCGGGCAGCGCACGTTCTGGGAGGCCCTCGTGGAGGAGGCCGGCGACGACCTCGGCGCCGCGCTCGAGCTGACCGGCGCGACCTTCGCCTATTCGCCC
>JALOLQ010000273.1 GCA_025455895.1 Solirubrobacteraceae bacterium | reverse complement strand
AGCGGCCGCGTCCAGTTGTTCTCGGCGTAGCGCGTGGTGGCGTCGATCCCGAGCGGGATCCCGTCGCGCAGGCGGTTGTAGATGACGCTCGCCACGAGCCGGCGCTCGCGCGCCACGGCGGTCTCACGCTCGATCATCGAGGCGATGATCAGCACGTCGTAGCGCGTGAGGTTCTTCGACTTCGCGTAGCCCCAGTCGATCCCCGCGGTGTTCGCCCGGAACGCGCGCGCCTGGTCGCGCACGAGCCGGCGCGCCGTCGCCTGCGCGCGGCGCAGCTCGTAGGTCGCCGGGAAGAGGAAGCCCTCGAGGCTCGCCCCGCGCGGGGCGCCGTAGTCGCGCGGGCGCAGCGCCGACGTGCGGCGCGAGGCCTTCACGTAGTCCCCGCGGATCCCGGCGCGGGCGGCGAGCGGCGCCACCTCGCGCCGGCCGGGCCCCTCGGGGATCACGAGCCGGATCACCGGCGGCGGGGGCGGCGGGGCCGCGGAGAGCGCGGCGATCGCCGCGCCGTTCGACATGTCGCGCCGCAGCCGGACCTCGCCGGCGCGCAGCTCGTCGCGCGCACCGGAGAGGCGCGCGCGCAGCGCGAAGAAGAACCCGGACCCGACGACGCCGCGCTCGGCCAGCAGGTCGCCGATCTCGCCGGTGCTCGAGCCCTCGGGGATCCGCACGGTGACCGGCGCGCCGCCGTCGCCCTTGAACGGCGTGTAGACCGCGAACACGAGCCAGCCGATCAGCAGCGCCCCGAGCGCGAGGATCACGCCGAGCGCGATCAGCCCGCCCGGCCGCCGGCGGCGCCGGCGCGGGACGCTCACCGGCCGGTGCGGCATCCCGGGCGCGCCGGGCTGCGGGCCGGGTGCCGCGGCGCCCGGCGCGGCTTCGCTGGGGTGCTCGGCGAGCGGCTTCTGCGGGCTCGGGAAGCTGCGCACCGGGCGCGGTAGCGGTGCGGGACGCTCGGGCTCGGGCTCGGGCTCGGGCGCGGGCGGCGGAGGTGCGGCAGCCGGCTCGGGCTCCGGGGGCGGCTCCGGGACCGGCGGCGCCGGCGGCTCCTCGCCGCGCTCGAGCGCGCGCCGGCGCTCGCGCTCCAGGCGCGCGGCCTCGCGCTCGGCGTCGCTGCGCCCGCTAACCGGCCCGGCTCCGCGTGCTCGTGCCCGTGCCGCGCGAGCCAGTCCTCGAGCAGCACCGCCGCCGCGCGGGAGTCCTCCGCCGCGCGGTCCCCACCGGTGCGCGCGGCGATCGCCGTCGTGAAGCGCTCGTCGTAGAGGTCCACCGGCACCCCGGCACCCAGCGCCGAGCGCAGGCGGTCGGCGAAGCGGCGCGTCTCGCGCGTCTGCTCCGAATCGCCCCCGGACAGCGAGAGCGGCAGGCCGACCACGACGCGCTCGATCGCGCGTGCCTCGACGAGCTCGCGCAGCGCGCGCAGCCCGGCCTTCGAGGCGGGCCGCAGGACCGGCGCGATCGGCGTCGCGAGCGTCCCGGTCGGGTCGCTCACCGCGCAGCCGCAGCGCGCCGAGCCGTAGTCGAGGGCGAGCACGCGCACCGCGGCCGGGTCAGCGCAGCGCGGCGTCGATCACCGCGCGGGCGGCCTCGAGCGCCTCGACGAGCTTCTCGGGGTCCTTGCCGCCGGCCTGGGCCATCGTGTCGCGCCCGCCGCCGCCGCCGCCGGCGACCTGCGCGGCGGCCTTGACGATCGCGCCGGCCTTCACCCCGCGCGCGACGAGCGCCGGCGTCACCGCGGCGACGAGGTGCACGCGGCCCTCGGCGGCGGTGCCGAGCACGATCGCGGCCTCGTCGCCGAGCTGGCCCTTCACGCGGTCGGCGGTGTCCATCAGTGCCTTGGGATCGGTGTCCTCGACGACGGCGGTGAGGACGCTCGCGCCCGCGACCTCCTCGGCGCGGTCGGCGAGCGCGGCGGCGTCGACGTGGCCGTTGCTGCTCGCGCCCTTGGCGGCGGCCTTGGCCTTCTCGCGCAGTCCGGCGATCGCCTCGGGCACGAGGTCCGGCTGCGTGCGCAGCTCCTGGGCGGCGAGCCGCAGCACCTCGTCGTGCTCGCGCAGCAGGCGCACCGCGGCGGGGCCGGTGATCGCCTCGATCCGGCGCACGTTCGCCGCGCTCGAGCCCTCGCTCATGATCTTGAAGAGCCCGATCTCCGAGGTCGTGCGCACGTGCGTGCCGCCGCACAGCTCGCGCGAGAGCGTCCCGTCGCCGATCTCGACCATGCGCACGACGTCGCCGTACTTCTCGCCGAAGAGCGCCATCGCGCCGAGCGCCTTGGCCTCGTCGAGCGTCGTCGTGAGCGGCCGCACGGGCAGGCTCTCGAGGATCCGCGCGTTGACCTCCTCCTCGATCTCGCGGCGGTCGTGCTCGCCGAGGCGCTCGGTGTGGGTGAAGTCGAAGCGCAGCTTGTCCGGGCCGACGTAGGAGCCGGCCTGGCGCACGTGGTCGCCGAGCCGCGCGCGCAGCGCGGCGTGCAGCAGGTGCGTGGCCGTGTGGTTGGCGGCGGTCGCGTGGCGCGCGGTGTGGTCGACGGTCGCCACGACGCGCTCACCGGCGCGCAGCGCGCGCTCGGCCCCTTCGACGACGAGCACCTGGTCGTCCCCGGAGCGCACGACGTCGACGACGTCCACGCGCGCGCCGTCCTCGAGCACGAGCAGGCCCTCGTCGGAGACCTGGCCGCCGCCCTCGGCGTAGAACGGGGACTCGGCGAGCTTCACGAGCGTGCGGCCGTCGTCCTCGGCGACCCCCTGGACGACGGTGTGCGCCTCGAGCTCCTCGTAGCCGACGAACGCGGAGGGCTCCGGGGAGACCGTGCGCACGACCTCCTCGGCGCGCCCGACCTTCTTCGTCCCGGCCGCCGCCGAGGAGCGGGCGCGCTGCTCGTCCATGAGCCGCGCGAACTCGTCGTCGCCGGCGAACGGCACGCCGCGCTCGGCGGCGATCTCGCGGGTCAGCTCGATCGGG
Source organism: Solirubrobacteraceae bacterium (assembly GCA_025455895.1). Lineage (GTDB taxonomy): Bacteria > Actinomycetota > Thermoleophilia > Solirubrobacterales > Solirubrobacteraceae > F1-60-MAGs163. The sequence goes on along the minus strand of JALOLQ010000273.1, from coordinate 386 downwards.
AAGCCGAACGTGTCGTGCAGGCGGAAGGCGTCCTGCGCCCCGAGCTCGCCGCGGTCGAGCAGGTCCTCGAGCAGCTTCATGCCCTGGTCGAGGGTGCGCACGAAGCTCTCCTCCTCCCCGCGCACCCACTTGAGGATGCTCTCGCGGTGGGCCACGAGATCCGGATAGGACGGGCCCATCACGTCGATCACCTGCTCGGCGAACTCCGGCAGGAAGATCCCCTCGATCCCGATCCGCTGCCCCTGCTGGATCGCGCGCCGCATGACGCGCCGCAGGATGTAGCCGCGGTCCTCGTTGGAGGGCACGACGCCGTCGCCGATGAGGAACGTCATCGCGCGCGAGTGGTCAGCGAGGATCCGCAGCGCGCGCTCGTCGGGCTCGCGCGT
>JALOLQ010000272.1 GCA_025455895.1 Solirubrobacteraceae bacterium | reverse complement strand
GGCTTCGCCTACGGCATCTACGCGTTCTTCTCGTTCGTCTCGATCTTCTTCGTCGCGCGGCTCGTGCAGGAGACGAAGGGGCGCGAGCTCGAGGAGATGGGCGACGGCACGGCGGGCTGAGCGGGCGCTACGGTGCGCGGGATGCGCCGCGCCGCCTCGCTCGCCGTCGCCTTCGCCGCCGGGCTGCTGGCCGGCTGGCTGCACGCGCGCCGCGAGCCGCACGAGCGCGGGCCGCACCGACCCTGAGCGGGGCCGGAACGAGGAACGCCCGCCGCCGGGCGCCAGGGGGGAAGGGCGCTGATCCGGACGAAGCGGGCGTTCGGTGCGATCTCGGAAAGGACTCGCACGGCCATCCGTGTGCCGTTGATACGGGGGTTCGCCCCGTATCGGATGACTCCTCCCCGCGAAATTCGCGATTCAGCGGAAGCGGCCGGGCTCCCAGAGCGGCTCGTCGCCGGCGTTGGCGCCGCGGCTGAGGATGAAGAGCAGGTCCGAGAGCCGGTTCAGGTAGCGCACGATCTCCGGGTTCGCGCCCTCGACGAGCAGCGCGCGCCGCTCGGCGCGCCGGCAGACGGTCCGGCAGACGTGCAGGTGCGCCGCGGCCGGGGTGCCGCCCGGGAGCACGAACGACTTCAGCGGTGTGAGCGTCGCGTTCACCTCGTCGCAGCGCTGCTCGAGCCAGGTGACCTGCTCGGGGACGACGCGCAGGCGCTCGCGCGCCTCGGAGCCCTCGGGCTCCGGCACCGAGAGGTCGGCGCCGAGGTCGAACAGGTCGTTCTGGATCTGGCGCAGCCAGCCGGCGTAGGCCGGGTCGAGGCCCGCGACGGTGAGCGTCACGCCGAGCTGGGCGTTCAGCTCGTCCACGGTCCCGTACGCCTCGATCCGCGGGTCGGTCTTGGCCACGCGGCTCATGTCGCCGAGGTGGGTCTCGCCGGCGTCGCCGAGCTTCGTGTAGATCCGGGTGAGGTTGACGGTCACGGGCGGGACGATAGAGCGCGCCCGTCCCGAGTATGCTCTGGCGCGTTCGAGGTCGGTGGTGAAGGGAAGTCCGGTGAGAATCCGGCGCGGACCCGCCACTGTGACCGGGCGACGCCCGCCGCACGCGTGAAGCAGCCACTGGGAGGCACGGCCACCCGGGAAGGCGCGGTGAGGTAGGCCCGGGAGCCAGGAGACCTGCCTCCGGCCTTCCAGCACATACGCCCTCGTGGAAAGGGGTGGCTTCATGCCCAGCAGGACCCGAATGCTCGCCGTCGGCGCCGCCGTGCTCACGCTCGCGCTGCCGCCGATCGCCTCCGCCGACGTCAGCGTCCGCGTGGAGGGGGACGCCGCGACGCTGCTCGCGCCGACCGCCCAGCCGATCCCTGGCCCCGCGGTGGTCAAGGACGGGGTCAACTCGTGCGCCGGCGACCGCGCGATCGGCGCCTTCGACCGCGCGCTCGCCGGCGATTGGGCCGGACCCTGGTTCAACGGCCTCGGCTACGCCGTCGACGCGATCAAGGGCGAGACGTACGCCTTCCCGGTGGACCGCTACTGGGTCTTCTACGTCAACGAGCAGATGGCCGCGCTGGGCCTCTGTGACCAGGTCGTCCAGGACGGCGACCGGATCCTGCTCGCCCCGTCCGGCCCGGGCTACGCGGCCGGCCGCGCGCTGCGCGTGGCCGCCGCGCCGTCCGCCGCTCCCGGCACGGCGTTCACCGTCACGGTGACCGACGGCGAGAGCAAGCCGGTCGAGGCGGCCCAGGTCGTCCCGGCGACCGGCGGCGCGCCGCTGGGGACGACCGGCGCCGACGGCACCGCGAGCGTCACGCTCACCGAGCGCGGCGCGGCCTCGCTGCGCGCCGTGAAGCCCGGCGACGTGCGCTCGGCTCCGGCCGCGGTCTGCGTCAGCGACGGCGCCGACGGGTTCTGCGGCTCGTCCAAGCCGGGCGTGCCCGCGCCTCCGCCGGCCCCCGCGCCCGCGCCGGACACGACCCCGGCGGTCGGGCGCATCTCCGGCCTCGGCGAGCAGCAGCGCTTCGCGCGCGGCAAGGGCCCGCGCGAGCTGAAGGGCGTCGTGGACGCCGACCCGTCCGGGCTGCGCGAGGTGCGCCTGCGGCTCACGCGCCGCGTCCCCGCGACCCCCGGCGGCCGCAAGGCCTGCTCGACGTGGGACGGCGCGCGCGAGCGCTTCGTGCGCGCGCCCTGCGGGGCGAAGGCCGGCCGCTGGTTCAAGGTCGGCGACCGCGCCGCGTGGTCGTACCTGCTGCCCGCGCGCCTGGGCCCGGGCCGCTACGTGCTCGACGTGCAGGCGGTCGACGGTGCCGGCAACGCCGCGCCGGAGGACGTCCGGGCCAAGGACGCCGGCGCCCCGCGGACCCGCGTGGTGTTCGTCGTCGGAGGCTGATGGCGTGACCCGCCGGCTCGTGCCCGTCCTGCTCGCGCTCGCGGCGCTGCTCGCCGCGGGCGGGTGCGGGTTCGGGCCCGGGGCCGGCGATCCGGGCGGCCCGGTCGAGCTCACCGTCACGCGCGACTTCGGCGCGCGCGTGCTGCTCGAGCGCACCGTGCCGGACGTCCCCGAGTCCGAGACGGTGCTGCGGCTCCTGCAGCGCAGCGCCGACGTGGAGACCCGCTTCGGCGGCGGCTTCGTGCAGTGCGTGGACGGGCTCTGCGGCAGCTCGGACCAGGTCGACTGGTTCTACTTCGTCAACGGCGTCGAGGCCGACAAGGGCGCCGCCGCGGTGCGCCCGCAGGGCGGCGACCGCGTCTGGTGGGACCGGCGCGACTGGTCGGCCGCCCAGCGCGTGCCCGCCGTCGTGGGGTCCTACCCGCAGCCGTTCGCGGCCGGCGGGTACGAGGGCGCGCGGCGGCTGCCGGTGCGCGTGGAGTGCGCCGAGCCCGAGAGCGCGCCGTGCGAGGCGGTGCAGGAGCGGCTCGTGGGCGAGGACGTCGCGGCCGTCAAGTCGACGCTGCGCAACGCGCTCGCGCTCGAGACGCTGCGGATCCTCGTCGGCCCCTGGGAACGCCTGCGGGTCGATGCGACCGCGGCGCTGCTCGAGGACGGCCCGGCGACGAGCGGGGTCTTCGCCGAGCCGCGCGCCGACGGCCGCACGATCGCGCTGCTCGGACCCGACGGCCGCGTGCGTCGCACGCTGGGCGCCGGCACCGGGCTCGTCGCCGCGACGCGCGGCGGCGAGAGCTCTCCGGTGTGGGTGGTGACCGGCACCGACGCGTCCGGGCTCGGCGCCGCCGTCGCCGGACTGCGCGCGGGCGTGCTGCGCCATCGCTTCGCCGTGGCGTTCCCCGGGACGGCGCCGCTCGCGCTGCCGCTCGGCGCGGGGGAGGGGCGCTGACGGTGTACCGCCGCCGCGCCAGCCCGCTGCACGCCGCG
>JALOLQ010000271.1 GCA_025455895.1 Solirubrobacteraceae bacterium | reverse complement strand
CGATGAGCCGCCCGGCCCACAGCGCCTTCACGCCCGCCTGCGGCTCCGCGCTGTCCGCCTCCGGCTTCGCCTATCGCTGGTCCTGGCGATTTAGCTAGGCGCTCGGCCGGTCTCGCGAGGGACCGCCGCATCGGGCCTCCGGGCCGGGCGCCGTCCCACCGGGCTGTCTGCACGCCCACCGCCGCACCAGAGCCGTATCCCTGTCAGAGACCGCGTTGCGAGAAGGAACCAGAGAAGGATGCTCATCGTCATGAAGCCCGAGGCCACCACCGACCAGATCGACGCCGTGATCGCCAGGATCGAGGGCGTCGGCGCCACCGCCCACCCGATCTTCGGCGAGCGGCTCACCGTGATCGGCGCGATCGGCGACACCGACGTCGAACAGCACATCGCCGACCTCGAGCTCGAGGGCCAGCCCGGCGTCGACGAGGTCAAGCCGGTGATGAAGCCGTACAAGCTGGCCAGCCGCGTCGAGCACCGCGAGGCCTCGGTGTTCGAGATCGGCGGCGCGAAGATCGGCGGCGAGCACTTCGCGCTGATGGCGGGCCCGTGCACGGTCGAGTCGCGCGAGCAGCTGCTCGAGACCGCGGACGTCGTGCTCGCGGCGGGCGCGAACATGCTGCGCGGCGGCGCCTACAAGCCGCGCACCTCGCCGTACTCGTTCCAGGGCCTGGGCACCGAGGGCCTGCGCCTGCTCGCCGAGGCCAAGGAGATCACCGGCCTGCCGATCGTCACCGAGCTCATGGACGCGCGCGACCTCGAGGCGGTCCTCGAGGTGGCGGACGTGATCCAGGTCGGCGCGCGCAACATGCAGAACTACGGCCTGCTCACCGAGCTCGGCCGGGCGGGGCGCCCGGTGCTGCTCAAGCGCGGCCTGGCGGGCACGCTCGAGGAGTTCGTCATGGCCGCCGAGTACATCCTCAAGGAGGGCAACGAGGCGGTGATGCTCTGCGAGCGCGGCATCCGCACGTTCGAGACCGCCTACCGCTTCACGCTCGACCTGATGGCCGTCCCGGTGCTCAAGCAGATGACGCACCTGCCGGTCGTCGTGGACCCCAGCCACGCCGCCGGGCGCCGCGATCTCGTCGAGTCGCTCTCGCTCGCGGCGGCCGCCGCCGGTGCGGACGGCATCATCGTCGAGGTGCACCCGAATCCCGAGGAGGCCATCTGCGACGGGCCCCAGGCGCTGCGCGCCTCGGACTTCCCCGCCTACGCGCGGAAGGTGGAGCAGGTGGCGACGATCGCCGGGAAGGCCCCCTTCCTGCGCGAGGCGGCCGGAACGGCTTGAACGTCGCGATCATCGGGACGGGGCTGATCGGCGGCTCGATCGGCCTGGCCGCGCGCCGGCGGCTCGGCGCGCACGTGCGCGGCACCGGGCGCCGCGCGCCGCGCGGCGTCGAGCTGGGCGCGCTCGACGCCGCCTGCGCGACGCCGGGCGAGGCGCTCGCGGGGGCGGACGTCGCGGTCGTGTGCGCGCCGGTGGACGTCCTGCCCGCGGTGCTGGAGGACGTGCTCGCCGCGGCTCCCGAGGACTGCGCGGTCACCGACGTCGGCTCGACGAAGGGCGCCGTCGTCGCCGCGGCGGGGGCCGATCCGCGCTTCGTCGGGGGGCACCCGCTCGCCGGCGCCGAGGTCGCCGGCGTCGAGCACGCCCGCGAGGACCTGTTCGAGGGCGCGACGTGGTACCTCACCCCGGTCGCCACGACCGGCGGCACGCTGCTCGAGCGCGTTCACCGGCTGGTCACCGGCCTCGGGGCCAGGCCCGAGATCATCGACCCCGATGCCCACGACCGCACCATGGCGGCCGTCTCCCACCTTCCGCACGTGCTCGCGAACGTCCTCGCCGCGCAGGCCGCCGGCGCCCTCGGCGGCGAGCGCATGCCCGCGATCGGCCCGAGCTTCCGCGACGCGACGCGCGTGGCCGGCGCGAACCCCGGGATCTGGACGGGCATCTACCGCGCCAACCGCGAGGCGCTGATCGCCGAGCTCGACCGCGCGCTGGCGCAGCTGCACGACGTGCGCGGCCTGCTCGAGACCGACGACGCCGACGGGCTGGCGGCCTGGCAGGAGCGCGCCGCGCAGGACCGCCGCGCGCTGCTCGAGGCCTCCGCGGCCGGCGGCCCGGCGCGCGAGCTGGGAGTCGCCGTGCCCAACCGCCCCGGGGTGATCGCCGATCTCGCGCTGACGCTCGCGCGCGAGGGCATCGGCATCACCGATCTCTCGCTCACCCCGTCGGCGGACGGCACCCGCGGGCACGTCGCCCTCTGGGTGCGCGCGGACCAGGCCGAGCGCGCCGCCGCGCTGATCGCCGCGCAGGGGTTCCCCGTCGCATGAGCACCGTGCGCATCGACCCCGGCGGCCCGCTGCGCGGCGCGATCACGCCGCCCGCCGACAAGTCGATCTCGCACCGCGCGGCGCTGCTCGGCGCGATGGCCGACGTGCCGGTGCGGATCACCGGCTACCTCGACGCCGAGGACACGAACTCGACGCTCGACGCCGTCGCCGCGCTCGGCGCGCTGGTCGAGCGCCGCGGCCCGGGCGAGGTGATGGTCCGCGGCACCGGCCTGCGCGGCGCCCAGGAGCCCGCGGGCCCGATCGACGTCGGCAACGCGGGCACGCTCATGCGCCTGCTGCCCGGGTGGCTCGCCGGCCAGGAGGGCCGTGCGTTCACGCTCGACGGCGACGCGTCGATCCGCCGGCGCCCGGTGGACCGGATCGCCGTCCCGCTGGCCGAGATGGGGGCGCGGATCGACGCCCGCGACGGCCGCTTCCCGCCGTTCACCGTCACCGGGAGCCGCCTGCACGGGATCCGCTACCCGCTGCCGGTCGCCAGCGCGCAGGTGAAGTCGTGCGTGCTGCTCGCCGGCCTGCTCGCCGAGGGGCCCACCGTGATCGCCGAGCCGCGGGCGAGCCGCGACCACACCGAGCGCCTGCTCGCGCTGGCCGGGGTGCCGCTCACGCGCGAGGGCGACGAGCTGACGGTGACGAGCGTCGACGAGCTCACCCTCCCCGGGCATCTGGCCGTGCCGGCCGACCCGTCCTCGGCCGCGTTCCTCGTCGCCGCCGGCGTGCTCGTGAAGGGCTCGCGGCTCGTCGTGCGCGACTGCGGCGTGAACTGGACGCGGACCGGGTTCTTCGCGATCGCCGAGCGGATGGGCGCGATCGTCCTCGGGGACTTCGAGCGGCGCCCGGCCTCCGGGATCCCGGCCGGGGAGCCGACGAGCGACCTCGACGTCACCGCCGGGCCGCTGGTCGGGACGGTCGTCGAGGCCGAGGAGGTCCCGCTGGCGATCGACGAGCTGCCGCTCGTCGCGCTGCTGGGCTGCTTCGCCGAGGGCGAGACCGTCGTGCGCGGCGCCCAGGAGCTGCGCCTGAA
>JALOLQ010000270.1 GCA_025455895.1 Solirubrobacteraceae bacterium | reverse complement strand
CCGGTCTCGGGCGTCTCCGGCCTCGCCGACGTCCTGCAGAACTTCCAGCCCCGCGCGATCGTCATCGCCGGCTCCTACGCCGCCGACGACGAGGTCGCGCGCTGGGCGTACGCGGTGCGGGCCACGACCGGCCCGCTGCCGATCGCCCTCTTCCGTCGCGGCGAGCGCCGCGCCGGCACGCGTACCACCGGCACCGTCGTCCTGCCCGAATCGATCCACCAGGCCCAGCGCGAGCTCCTGCAGCTCACCGAGGAGCGCCGTCCCGCGGCCGCTCCGCTCCGACCCGCCGTCTTCGACACCGCGCCGCTGCGCAGGAGCGCCTCCGCATGAGCCGTCCGCATCTTCAGGTCCTTCCCGGCTACGGCGAGGCCGAGCGCGAGCCGTACGTCGCGTTCTGCGGCCACTGCGCCAAGCGCCCCGCCCCGGGGGACGCCGAGAACCGCGTCTGCTCGAGCTGCCATCTCGGGCTGATCGTGAGCGCCCCCGAGAGCATCGCCCCCCGGCCCGGCGACGCGTTCCTGATCGTCGACGGCCGGATGCAGATCTGCGCGCTCTCGCGCAAGGCCGAGAAGCTGCTCGGCGCCGGCGAGAGCGACATCGTGAACCGCACCCTCACCGAGGTCGTGCATCCGGCCGACGCCGAGGCGGCCGGGGTCGAGAGCCTCGTCTCCATGGTCGTCCACGCCGCGCGCGGCGACGGCGTCGTGCGCGACCTCGTGGTGCGCCCCTGCGACGAATGGGGCATCCGCTGGTTCACCCGGGTCGGCCCGTGCGGGACTCCGCAGGCCGCCCTGCTCGTACTTGCGCCAGACGGCTGACCGGGACCGACATCCTCCGCTCGATGGCGTTGGGCGGGCCGGCCGGGGACTGGACCACCCGGCCGGCCCGTCGCCGTTGTGCGTCGCGGGAGGTTCCGTGACTCCTTCCGGTGCATGAGCGCTCGCATCCGGCAAGATGCAGTGCGGCCCTTGAGCAAACCTGCGCAAACGTCGACAACTCCATCCATGGGAGTCATCCGGACCAACGCCGCCGCGGCGATGCTCGGCGTCAGCCCCAACACGCTGCGCTCCTGGGAGCGCCGCTTCGGCTTCCCCGAGCCGCGGCGCACGGCCGGCGGCCACCGGCAGTTCGACCTCGGCCAGATCGAGGCGCTGCGCGCCGCCTTCGAGGAGACCCACAACGTCTCCTCGGCGATCGCGATCGCCCGTGAGCGCGGGTCCGGGCCCGCGTCCCCGGCGCGGCTGCGCTCGGCCTTCACCCGCTTCGACGAGCACGAGGCGAGCCGCATCCTCGAGGAGAGCCTCGCCGTGCGCTCGGTCGAGCGCACCGTCGAGGAGGTCCTGCTCCCCGGCGTCGAGGCGCTCGCCGCCGACGGCGACGGCCCCGAGCTCGGCTTCGCCTGGCGCTGGGCCGCGAGCTGGCTCGCCGCCGCGATGCGCGTGAGCCCCGCCGCGACCCGGGACGAGGGCATCATCATCTTCGACGCGAGCCTCATGGGCGGGGTCGAGTCGCTCTACTCCCAGGCGCTCGAGCTGACGCTGCGCCGCCGCGGCCTGCGCACCCTCACGGTCGCGGTCGGGACCGACCCGGCGCGCACCGCCCGCGCGCTGCACGCCGTCGAGCCGAAGGCGATCGTGCTCACCGGCCACTCCGCGGATCTCGACGCGCTCGGCCGGCTCGTCTTCGCCGCGCGGCGGATCGCCGGCGACGAGCTGACCGTCTGCGACTTCCGTCACGCGCTGCCGGACTCGGGCGCCTCCACCGTCACGCGCCTGGGCGACAAGCCGATCGCCGCGGTCGACCACCTCGTCGCCACCGTCGACGGCCGCGAGCTGTGGCCCGCCGTGCCGACCGGGCTCGAGGCCGTCGAGGCGCTCGGCGCGGTCGAGAAGCTGCGGCGCACCGCCTGACGCGCGAATCGCCGCTCACGCAGGGGGTTTCGTCCGCCGCGGGCGCGATCATCTGCGGGCAGGATGACCCTCGTTCCCGGCGATCCGCTCGCGCACCGCGCCCTGGAGTCGCTGCTCGTCGCCGAGGCGAACGTCCGCCGCCGGCTCTCCGCCGACCTCGACCGCGAGAAGCTCAGCTCGACCGGCTTCTTCGTGCTCGTCGTCCTGTCGAGCGCCGGCGGCACGCTCGAGCTGCGCACGCTGCGCCGGCGCATGCAGACCTCGAAGGCCAACGCGACCGAGGTGCTGGACACGCTCGAGCTGCGCGGGCTCGTGCAGCGCCGCCGGCTGCCGAGCGACCGCCGCGCCGCCGAGGTCGTGCTCACCGACCGGGGACGGGAGCTCGTCGACCGCCTGTTCCCCGAGCACACGGCGAGCGTCGAGCGCGCGTTCGCGGTGCTCGACGAGGACGAGAAGCGCCAGCTCGCGCAGATCTGCCGCAAGCTCGCGGCGTAGCTCGCCCCCGGTCAGCGCGTCAGCGTGAACGTGGCCGTCCGCCGGGCCGAGGCGTTGCCGGCGGCATCGGTGGCCCGGGCGGTCAGCCGGTAGGACCCCGGCCGCAGCGTGCGGCGCCCGACGCGGCCGGTGAACCGCAGCCGGTTGGCGCCGGCTCGGCCGTTCGCGCGCAGGCGCCCGGCCGGGGTCGTTCGCACGCAGGCGCGGGCGCGGCGGTTGCGCGCGGTCGGCGCCGCGCAGCGCTTCCCGGCGCGGCGCCCGGGGCTGAGCCGCTCGATCGTGAAGGTCGTCGCGGCGGGCTCGGAGAGCGTCCAGCGGATCGTCGTTCCCCGCGGCGCCTTCCCGGCCTTGAAGCGCCGCGGGCGCAGGCTGACGGCCGACAGGGCCGGGGCGCTGCGGTCCGCGGCGGCGGCCGGAGGCGGTGCCCCCGCGCCGGGCCCGCCGCCGCCCGGACCCCCGCCGCCGGGGCCGGGACCGGGGTCCGTGCCCGGGGGGAGCGGCCGCGGGAGCGCGGCGCCGCTGAGCTGGAAGACCGCGCCGGCGGACGTCCGCCCGAGCGCCGTCAGCTGGGGTGCGCCGACGAGCAGGTCGGGGCGCCCGTCGGCGTCGGCGGCGCCGATCGCGTCGGCCGCGCCGCCGAGCAGGCCGCCGGCGACGGGGCCGGCGAGGTGCAGGCCGTCGTACCCGAGCCGGGTGAGGTCGACGAACGCGGGGCCCGGACGCCCGAAGACGAGCCACGCCGTGCCCGCGTCCACGCGCCCGAGCGGGTCCTCCCTCGGGCCACCGACGACGATGTCGGACAGGCCGTCGCCGTCGATGTCGCCCGCCGGCGCGATCTCGGCCACGCCCTCGCCGGCGAATGCGTCGCCGGGCGGGCCCTCGACGAGGAAACCGCGGCCCGCGCCGATCGCCGCGGCGAGGTCCACCGGATCGTTCGGCGGGTCGAGCGGGCCCTTCCCGAAGAGCACCGCA
>JALOLQ010000269.1 GCA_025455895.1 Solirubrobacteraceae bacterium | reverse complement strand
CAGCAGCGGACGCGAGCGGGGCACGGCGATCACCTCACCCCGAGCATCCTGCGCCGGCGGGCCCCGCGCATCCGGGACGGCTACCGATGCGTGACGGGCGGAAGGCCGCCGTCGGGCCCCCTGGACGGGCCCGTCCCCCACGACCTTCCGCCGTCAACGCTGCGCGCCGGTGACCCCCCGGTCGGCGCGCGTCCCCCGGCTCGGCTACACCTCGGCGCCGCGCTCGTCGTCGATCGCCACGTGGTCCGCGGCCATCAACAGCACGGCGGCCTCTTCGAGACACAGCCAGGCCAGCTCCGCCTGTTCGGCGTTGCCGTCCTCGGTGTCCTCGAGCAGGCGGGCCATGTGCCGCAGGGTGGCCGCCGCCCACGCGAGTGAGTCGGCGCACTCCTGCAGCAGCTCCTTCTCGGCGACGGGCTCGGCCTGTTCGAGCTCCGTCAGCCAGTCCTCGGCCAGGGCACCCGCGCGCGGGTCCAGCCGTCGGGCCTCGGCGGTGAGCCGGCGCGCGACGGTGGCGGCGCGTCCCGTCGTCTGCGACGGGACCCCGTTCATGTGCGCGAGGGCGGCCGCCGCGAGCGTGAGCGTCTCGGCGGGTGCCTCCGGCATCGAGCGGGCATCCGCGAGCGCGCGTTCGATCACGGTCGTGCGCGACTCGGAGATCTCGCGGTAGAGATCGGCGAGGAACGTCTCGGCCGTGGCGGTGCGGGCGGTGCGGATCATCGGGTTGCTCCTGAGGTGGTGCTGAGCCATACACCCCCTTGTCGGAGGAACCGCCCGATTCCCCCCCCCTCGAATTCCGCGCAGCCGTCCGCGCGGCGCTCAGCGCTCGAAGCCGAACTCCTGCTCGCCGTCGACGGTGGGCTCCACCGCCGGTGGTTCGGGCTCGCTCGCGGGCGCCGGCTCGGGCGCCGCCACCGGCACGGGCGCCGGCTCCGGGGCCGGGGAGGCGGCGGGCGTGCTCGCCGGGTCGGCCGCGGCGGCGGACGCCGCCACGGGCTTCGGTGCGGGCTGCGGCGCGGCGGCCGGGCGCGGCGCCGCGGGCGCCTTCGCCTTCGGCGCGGGGGCCGGCTTCGGCGCCGCGGTCCGCGCGGCGGGCGGAGCGGCGCGGTCCTCGTCCCCGCCGCCGGAGGACGACACCACGGCGAACGCGCCCGCGCCGGCTGCGGCGACCGCCGCCGCCGCGATCCCGGCGACGGCGAACCCGCCGAGCCCGCCGCCGGCGCCCGCGGCCCCGCTCGCGCCCGCACCGGCCCCGGCGGAGCCTCCGGCGCCCGAGCCGCCGCCGGCCCCGGCCGCGCCCGCCCCGGCCGCGGCGCCCGCGCCGAGCAGGCCGAGCGCCGCGAGCGGCAGCGCGACCGGCGGCAGCACGGCGCCCATGCCGCGCAGACCGCGCACGTAGCGCCGGCAGCCCGAGCACTCGCGCAGGTGCGCCTCGGCGATCGCGTGGCGCTCGCCGTCCGGGTCGAGCACGCCGTACGCGTAGGCCTTCATGAGCGACTGGTGGCTCTCGCACCAGGTGCCGGCGTCGATGTCGTCGGTGATCGCGCCGAGCTTGCGCGAGACGCCGTCCATCAGCTTCTCCATGCGCCTGGGCGAGACGCCCATCGCCTGCGCCGCCTCGGGACGGCTGAAGCCGTGCAGGTAGCAGAGCGCCGCCGCCTGGCGCTCGCGCTCGTCGAGGCCCTCGCGCATCCCGAGCACGAGCTCCCGCAGGCGCCGGCGGTCGTCCATCGCCGCGGCGAGGTCCGGCTCGGTGGCGAGCGCGTCGGTGTCGACGCCGTCGGCCCGCTGGTCCGGGTGCAGGCGCCGCAGCTCGTCGATCGAGCGCCGGTAGGCGGCCTGGACGAGGAAACCGCCGCGGTTCTCGATGTCCTCGCCCTGGACGAGCTGCTCGTGGAGGCCGTGCCACGCCTGGTTGTAGAACGCGTCGAGGTCCGCGTCGTCGAAGCGGATCCGGCGGCTCGCGAGCCGCGCGCGCAGCGCGTTGATCGTCGGCCGGCGCAGCTCCTCGTACTCGCGCTCGAGGACGCGGTCGGCGCTGGAGCGGGCGTCCGTCGCGGGGGTCATCTCAGGGCCGCACCGGGACCCGCTCGACCGCGGAGGTGGTGGTCTCCCACGGCCACGCCTCGCCGCCCCCGGGGGCGACGGCCCGGAACCGGTAGACCGCCGGGCGGGTCGTGCCGGTGAAGCGGTAGCGCCAGGTCGCGCGCCCGAGCGGGCCCGCCTTCAAGCTCTCGACGGTCTGCCAGCGCCCGCGGACGATCGCCTGCACGAGGATCACGCGCCCGGTGGCCGCGCCCGGCCCGGCGCCGGCGATCCGCGCGTCGAGCGTCATCTGCGAGCCGTTGCGCAGCTTCCCCTTGCGGCGCTCGAGCGTGACCTTCAGCCGGCCCGCGATCCGCACCTCGGGCGAGGTCGCCGGCCGGTAGTCCGGATCGGCGAGGCGGACGACCAGGCGGCGCGCGACCAGCCCGGCGCGCACCGCGAAGCGCCCGTCCGCGTCGGTGCGGGCGCTGCGCTCGATGACCTCCGCGGCGCCCTCACCGAAGCGGCGCGCGACGACCTCGAGCACCGCGTCCGCGGCCGGCGTGCCGTCCGCGCGGCGCACCCGGCCGGTGACCTCGGCGCTCGCGCCCGGCGCGAGGCGCCGGCGATCCACGGTGATCGTGGCGGAGGCCGGCGTCGCCGGTGCGGGCGCGGGGCCGGGACCCGGCGGCGGGCCGGGGGGCGGCCCCGCCGCAAGCACCGTGAACGGGACCGCCGGTCCCGTCGTCTCCTGGCCGGCCGCGTCCCGCGCGACGAGCCGGGCCGTGTGCGGACCGGGCGCCAGCGCGGCGGTGTCGACCTCGAAGCGCACGGGCAGCGCGGCGGGGCACGGCGCGGCCGTGTCGTAGGGCTCGGCGCACGGGCCGCCGGGCCGCAGCGTCTGGGCGGGCGCGTCGTCCACGAGCAGCCGCACCTCGGCGACGCCGCCGCCGGCGTCCGCGACGTCGGCGGCGAGGCTCGCGCGGCCGGTGACGCCGCCGGCGCCGAGCAGCGATCCGGTCGCCGGGCCGAGGCTCGGGGCCGCCGCGTCCTCCAGGTCGACGGCGCTGCGCCACAGCCGGGCGAGCGCGAGCGGCCCGGTGTCCTGCGGATCCCCGTTCTTGCACGCGCTCGGGAGCGAGCCCTCGCAGCGGGCGAGCAGCGCCAGGCCGGGCAGCACTCCGGCGGTCGACGAGGTGAGCAGGTCGCCCGGGTCGAGCGGGTCCTGCTCGTCGCCGAACGTGCAGTCCTCGACGGTGCAGCCCTGGGTGATCAGCGGCGGGGCGAACGGGCCGGCGACGACGAGGCCCGCCTCCAGGGCGGACGGGTGCAGCGGCTCGCCGGTGCGCGCCGTGAGGCT
>JALOLQ010000268.1 GCA_025455895.1 Solirubrobacteraceae bacterium | reverse complement strand
GCCGAGGGCACGCCGCCCGGCGAGATCGCCGTCCTCGTCCGCATCAACGCCCAGGTCCCGCCCATCGAGGCCGCCCTCACGCGGGCGGGGATCGCCTTCCGGGTGCGCGGCCAGCGCTTCTTCGAGCGGCGCGAGGTTCGCGAGGCACTCCGGCTGCTCCGTCGACTGCCGGCCGGCGGCCGCGGACCGGACGTGGTGGACGCCCTCGCGGACCGCCTGCGGACCGAGCTCGGGTTCGACCCCGACGGCGACCCTGCCGGCGCCGGCCCCGAGCTCCGCGAGCGCAACGCGGCGCTGGCGCTCGTCCTCGAGATCGCCCGCGAGGCCGCCACGGCGCAGCCCGGGCCGGGCGGGGCACGGACGGCGGTCGGAGCCGCGGGGTCGGGGATCGACGCGCCGCCGGTCGGAGCCGCGGGGTCGGGTATCGACGCGCCGGCGCTCCTGGCCCTGTTCGAGGCGCGGGCGGCGGCCGAGGCCGCCGGCTCCGCCGACGGCGTGAACCTGCTGACGCTGCACCGCGCGAAGGGGCTCGAGTGGGACGCCGTGCTCCTCCCCGGCCTCGAGGAAGGCACGCTGCCCATCCGACACGCCGTCGACGACGACACGGCGCTCGCGGAGGAGCGGCGCCTGATGTACGTCGGCCTGACTCGCGCCCGCCGAGTGCTGGCCCTCTCCTGGGCAGAGCGGCGCACCGGGGCTGGTGACCGCGAGGCGCGGCGACGCCCGAGCCGGTTCCTCCGCGCGCTCGAGGCGCACGCCGATGGATCCAGCGGCGCGTCCGCGACCCGGCGGACCCGTTCGTCACGGTTGACCGTGCTTCCCGGCGCACCCATCGTCGGGATGGCGCCGTCCGGGCGCCCCACCGACGAGCCGCTGATGGCCGACCTCCGCGCATGGCGCTCTGCCCGCGCGCGCTCCGACGGCCTGCCCGCGTACGTGATCGCCCACGACGCCCTCCTGGCGGCCCTCGTCGAGAACCGCCCGGACTCCGCCGCGACGCTGCGGCGCGTCAAGGGGATGGGCCCCGCGAAGCTCGAGCACTACGGCGACGAGATCCTGGCGATCCTGGCCCGTCACCGAGGCGACCCTCTCGGGGGCCTATGATCCGCGCATGACCCCCGAGCCGTCCGTCGTCATCGTGGGGGCCGGCCTCGCCGGCCTGACCGTCGCCCTTCACCTCGCCGACCGCCATCCCGTGGTGGTCCTCGCCAAGCGCGGATTCGACGAGGCTGCCACTGCGTGGGCCCAGGGCGGCATCGTGGGCGTGCTGGGCGACGACGACAGCGTCGAGCTCCACGTCCGCGACACGCAGGAGGCGGGCGCCGGACTCGTGGACGAGCACGCGGCCGAGTTCATCGCCGAGCACAGCGCCGCGGCGATCGGCTGGCTCGTCGACCAGGGCGTCCCCTTCACCACCGACCCCGAGGGGCCGCTCGGCCTGCATCTGACCCGCGAGGGCGGTCATGCCGTCCGGCGCATCGCCCACGCCGCCGACGCGACGGGGCGTGCGATCCACCAGGCGCTCCTCGAGCGCGCCCGCCGCCACCCGAACATCACCATGCGCGAGCGGATGATGGCGATCGACCTCGTCACCTCGCGCCACGTCGGCCGCGACGAGCCCACCCGCTGCTACGGCGTCTACGCGCTCGACATCGACCGCGGGCGCGTCGAGACGCTCCCGGCGGCGTCCGTGGTGCTCGCCACGGGCGGGGTCGGCAAGGTCTACCGCTACACGACGAACCCCGAGACGTCGACCGGGGACGGCATCGCGATGGCCTGGCGCGCCGGCTGCCGGATCGCGAACATGGAGTTCGTCCAGTTCCACCCCACCTGCCTCTACCACCCGGAGGAGCGCAACTTCCTGATCACCGAGGCGCTGCGCGGCGAGGGGGCGCACCTGGAGCTGCCCGACGGGACGCGCTTCATGGCCGACCACGACGCGCGCCTGGAGCTCGCGCCGCGCGACATCGTGGCCCGGGCCATCGACTTCGAGATGAAGAAGCACGGCCTGGACCACGTCTGGCTCAACGCCACGCACCTCGGCGAGGCGTTCCTGGTGGAGCACTTCCCGACGATCCACGCGCGCTGCCTCGAGCTCGGGATCGACATCGCCCGGCAGCCGATCCCCGTGGTCCCGGCGGCCCACTACACGTGCGGCGGCGTGGTCACCGACCTGGACGGCCGGACGGACATCCCGGGCCTCTTCGCGGTGGGCGAGACCACGTACACGGGGCTCCACGGGGCGAACCGGCTGGCCAGCAACTCCCTCCTGGAGTGCGTCGTCGTCGGGCGGACGTGCGCCGCGCGGATCGACGCCGAGGCACCGGGCGCCGGGGAGGAGCTGCCGCCCTGGGATGAGAGCCGCGTCGAGAACGCCGACGAGCAGGTCGTGATCTCGCACAACTGGGACGAGCTGCGCCTGTTCATGTGGAACTACGTCGGCATCGTGCGAACGACGAAGCGGCTCGAGCGGGCCCTCCGCCGGATCCGGCTGCTGGAGGACGAGATCGACGAGTACTACGCCAGCTTCCGGGTGAACCGCGACCTGCTGGAGCTGCGCAACCTCGTGGCCTGCGCGGAGCTCGTCGTCCGCTCGGCGCTGACGCGCCACGAGAGCCGCGGGCTGCACTACAGCCGCGACTACCCGTTCACCCTGCCGGCCACCCTCCCGACGATCGTGATCCCCGACGGCGGAGCTGACTGACCGGGCTCGCGCGTCAGCCGAACCGCATCGAGAAGTCGACCGCGCGCACGTGCTTCGTCAGGCCGCCGATCGAGATGCGGTCCACGCCGGTGGCGGCGATCGCCGCGAGCTCCTCGAGCTCCACACCGCCTGACACCTCGAGGAGCGCGCGCCCGGCGGTGAGCGTCACCGCCTCGCGCATCGCCTCGACGGTGAAGTTGTCGAGGAGCACGCTCGTCGCGCCGGCCGCCAGCGCCTCGCGGAGCTGGTCGAGACGCTCGACCTCGACCTGGATCGGGATTCCGGCATGGAGCGCGGCCGCCGCGCCGAGCGCAGCCGCCACCCCGCCGGCCGCGGCCACGTGATTCTCCTTGACCAGGATTCCGTCCCACAGGGCGATCCGCTGGTTCGATCCGCCGCCCACGCGGACGGCGTGCTTCTGCGCCTGGCGCAGCCCGGGGATCGTCTTGCGGGTGTCGAGCACGGCACAGCCCCCCGGGTTCGGCGAGGCGCCCTCGATCGCCCGCACGTGGCGGCGCGTGACCGTCGCGGTGCCGGACAGGAGCTGCAGGAAGTTGAGCGCCGAGCGCTCGGCGGTGAGCAGGGCGCGGGCGTCGCCGCGCACCTCGCAGACGGTCGTGTCGGCCGCCATGTCGGAACCTTCCGCGTAGCGCCACGCGATCCGGACGGCGGGGTCGAGCGCCC
>JALOLQ010000267.1 GCA_025455895.1 Solirubrobacteraceae bacterium | reverse complement strand
CGGGCTCGCCGCCCTGTCCGTCCTCGTCTTCCACGTCTGGCTCTACCGCGAGAACCGCCCGATGGGTGAGCGGACGCTGCTGTTCGACCAGGTGAGCTTCCAGCTGCACCTCGGGCTGATCTGCTTCTTCACGCTCTCCGGGTTTCTGCTCTACCGCGCGTTCGCCAAGGCGGCGCTGCGCGGCGGGCCGGCCGTCTCCACGCGCAGCTTCGCGCTGCGGCGCGTCGCGCGGATCGTCCCCGCGTACTACGTCTGCATCGCGGGCTGCATCGCGCTCTACGCGCTCGTCGGGCTCGAGGGGCTCACGCCGACGCTCGCCGAACTGCCGCTGCACCTCGGCTTCGCCCAGAACTACTCGATGGCGACGATCATGGAGCTGAACCCGGTGACGTGGACGCTCGTCGTCGAGGCGGCGTTCTACGTGACGCTGCCGTTCGTCGGGCTCGCCGCGCTGGCGATCGGCCGGCGCCCGGCCGCCCAGGCGGCGCTGCTGCTCGGCCTGATCGCGTTCTCGATCGCCTGGACCCGCTACGGGCTCCAGACCCGCGCCGACGACGTCTTCCTCAAGGCGCTGCCCTCGTTCCTCGGCGTCTTCGCCACCGGCATGCTCGCGGCGCTGTGGCTCGAGTGGCGCCGGGCGGAGGGGCGCCCGATCCTCACGGCGCGCGCCACCGCCGCGCTCGCCGCCGCCGGAGCGCTCGTCGTGGTCGCGCACGCGTCCTGGAGCGAGACCCCATGGGCGCTCGACGGCTGGCGCGGCGCGCTGCGCGACCTGCCCGCCGGCGTCGGCTTCGCGCTCGTCATCGGCGCCGTCGCGGCGGGCCGCGGGCGCGTCGTGCACGGGCTCGGCTGGAGGCCGCTCGCCGGCGCGGGGATGATCTCGTACGGGATCTACCTCTGGCACCTGCCGCTGCTGCTCGTCGTCCGCAAGGCCGGCCTGCTGCCCGAGCCGTTCGCGCCCCGGCTGGGCGTCGTGCTCGCGCTCTCGATCCTCTTCGGCTGGCTGAGCTGGCGGCTCGTGGAGCGGCCGGCGATCGCCTGGGCGCACCGGCGCACGGCGCGCCCGGCCCTGCCGGCCGCTCCGCCACAGCCCGCGCTCGTCCCACCCGAGCCCGAGCCCGCGCGCGCGTAGGCCCGCCGTGCGCGGGTAGGGTCGGCGCGGATGGAGATCCCGCGCACGCACTACGCGCCCAGCGGCGAGATCGCGATCGCCTACCAGGTCCACGGCGAGGGTGAGCACGACCTCCTCTTCAGCGGCTCGACGGCCTCGAACCTCGAGACGGTCTGGGAACTGCCCGGAGCCGCACGGCTGTTCGAGCGCCTCGGGCGGTTCGCCCGCGTCATCCGCTACGACCGCCGCGACGCGGGGATCTCGGATCCGATCCGGGACGACCTGACGATCGAGGCGCACGCCGCCGACGCGTTGGCGGTGATGGACGCCGCCGGCGCCGAGCGACCCGTGCTGCTGGGCGGCGTCGACGGCGGGCGCTCGCTCGCCGTGCTCGCGGCGACGCACCCGGACCGCGTCGCGGCGCTCATCGCCGTGACACCCTCGGTGCGCGGGGCCGCCGCCGAGCACCGTGAACTCGCGGAGGGCACGGCCTCCGGGCTCGCCGACCTGGCGACGTGGCCATACCCGGTCGCGCACCTCTTCGCCCCCGACTGGGCGGCCGACCCCGTGCGCCTCGAACAGCTCGCGCGCTACATCCGCACGTGCGCGACACCGCGGCAGGCGGAGCGGTTGCTGCGGATGTCGCTGGGCAGCGACATCGGAGAGGTCCTGCCGCACGTGCAGGCGCCGACGCTCGTGATCCACCCGCGTGACATCACGGCCCCGGCCCCGGAGCAGGTCCGCGAGTTCGCGGCGCTCATCCCGGGAGCCACGGTCGTGGAGATCCCGGGCACCGCAAGCCTCATCTACGCCCTCGACCCCGACCTGATCGCGGACGAGGTCGAACGCTTCGTCACCGGCACGGCGCCCGCGGCGCTGACGAGCCGCGTTCTCGCCACCGTGCTCTTCACGGACCTCGTCGCGTCGACCGAGCGCGCCGCCCAGGCCGGCGACGCCGCGTGGGCGGCCCTGCTCGAGCGCCACCACGCCGGAGCGCGCGAGGCGGTGGACCGGGCCGGCGGGGAGCTGATCAAGACGACCGGCGACGGCATCCTCGCGCTGTTCACGGGGCCGGCTCAGGGCGTGCGTTGCGCCCGGCAGCTTCTGACCGAGACGGCGTCGCTCGGCCTGAGCGCGCGCGCCGGCGTGCACACGGGTGAGGTGGAGCGAACCGCGGACGACGTCGCGGGCCTCGCCGTCCATCTCGCCGCGCGGATCATGGCGATGGCCGCGGGCGACGAGATCCTCGTGTCGCGAACGGTGCGCGACCTCGTGATCGGCAGCGAGCTGCGCTTCGACGACCGCGGCGAGCACACGCTCAAGGGCCTGCCCGACCCGTGGGCGCTCTACGCCGTGGCCTGACCCTCAGCCCTCGATCGCCCGGCGCAGGTCGGCGACGAGGTCGGCCGCGGTCTCGACGCCGCACGAGAGCCGCACGAGGTCGGCGGGCACCGCGGCGTCCGAGCCCTCGACCGAGCCGTGGGTCATCGCCTGCGGGACCTCGATCAGCGACTCGACGCCGCCGAGCGACTCGGCGAGCGTGAAGATCCGCGTGCGCTGCACGAGCGCCGTCGCGTCCGGGTGACGGAAGGAGACCATCCCGCTGAAGCCGGGCCAGCGGACGTCGCTCACGCCCGGCGCGCCCTCGAGGTACTCCACCACCGCGCGCGCGTTCTCGGCGCTCGCGGCCATCCGCAGGTGCAGCGTGCGCAGCCCGCGGTGGACGAGGAAGCAGTCCATCGGCCCGGGGATCGCGCCGGCGGCGTTCTGGACGAAGCGCACCTGCTCGTGCAGCGCCGCGTCGCGCACGACGACCGCGCCGAGCACGGTGTCCGAGTGGCCGCCGAGGTACTTCGTCGCCGAGTGGATCACCGCGCCGGCGCCGAGCGCGAGCGGCTGCTGGTTCACCGGCGTGGCGAAGGTGTTGTCGACGACGACGAGCGCGTCCCCCGCGTGCGCCACGACCGCCTCGACATCGACCACGTCGAGCCGCGGGTTGGTCGGCGTCTCGACCCAGACGAGCTTCGTCTCCGGGCGGATCGCCGCGCCGTAGGCGGCCGGGTCGGTGTGGTCGACCATCGTGTACTGAAGGCCCCAGCGCGCGAGGATCTGGTCGACGAGCCGGTAGGTGCCGCCGTAGAGGTCGCTCGGGAGCACGAGGTGGTCGCCGGCCGAGCACGCCGCGGTGATCAGCGCCTGCTCGGCCGCGAGGCCGCTGGCGAAGGCGGTGGCGTGGCCGCCCTCGAGCAGCCCGAGCGCGTCCTCGAGCGCGCGCCGCGT
>JALOLQ010000266.1 GCA_025455895.1 Solirubrobacteraceae bacterium | reverse complement strand
ACGGGCCGGCTGCGCCGGCCCTCCTCAGCGCTGGGCCATCGGCACGTAGTCGACCGTGCGCGCGCCCGTGTAGATCTGGCGCGGGCGGGCGATCTTCTGCTCCTTGTCGTCCACGAGCTCGAGCCACTGGGCGATCCAGCCGCTCGTGCGCCCGATCGCGAACATCACCGGGAACATCTCGACCGGCAGCCCGAGCGCCTCGTAGATGAGCCCGGAGTAGAAGTCGACGTTCGGGTAGAGCTTGCGCGAGACGAAGTAGTCGTCCTCGAGCGCGATCCGCTCGAGCTCGTGCGCGATGTCGATCAGCGGGTTGCGCCCGAACACCTCGAAGACGTCCTCGGCGGCCTTCTTGATGATCTTCGCGCGCGGGTCGTAGTTCTTGTACACGCGGTGGCCGAAGCCCATCAGGCGCTCGTTCCCCGCCTTCACGCCCTCGATGAACCCCGGCACGTTCTCGACGCGCTCGATCCGGCTGAGCATCCGCAGCACGGCCTCGTTGGCACCGCCGTGCGACGGGCCGTAGAGCGCCGCCACCCCGGCCGCGACCGCGGAGTACGGGTCCACGCCCGAGGAGCCGACGCTGCGCACCGCCGAGGTCGAGCAGTTCTGCTCGTGGTCGGCGTGGAGGATGAAGAGCACGTCGAGCGCGCGCTCGACCCGCGGATCCGGCTCGTACTTGAGCTCGGTCATCTTGTACATCATGTTCAGGAAGTTCCCCGAGTACGAGAGGTCGTTGTCGGGGTACACGTACGGCTGGCCGCGCGAGTGGCGGAAGGCGAACGCGGCGAGCGTCGGCATCTTCGCGAGCAGCCGGATCGTCTGGGCCTCACGGCTCGCCGGGTCCTGGATGTCCTTCGCGTCCGGGTAGAACGTCGACAGCGCGCCGACCGAGCCGAGCAGCATCCCCATCGGGTGCGCGTCGTAGCGGAAGCCGCGCATGAAGTCCTTGAGGTTCTCGTGGACGAAGGTGTGGATCGTCACCTGGTGGACCCACGCGTCGAGCTCGGCCTGGCTGGGCAGGTGCCCCTTGATGAGCAGGAAGGCGACCTCGAGGTACGAGGAGTGCTCGGCCAGCTGCTCGATCGGGTAGCCGCGGTATTCGAGGATCCCCGCGTCACCGTCGATGTACGTGACCGCCGAGCGGCACGAGGCGGTGTTCATGAACGCCGGGTCGTACGACATCAGCCCGAAGTCGTCCTCGGAGACCTTGATCTGCCGCAGGTCGATCCCGCGGACCGTGCCGTCGGTGATCGGCAGCTCGTAGGTCTTCCCGGTGCGGTTGTCGGTGACGGACAGGCTTTCCGCGCCGTCCGCGGCGCCGGCTGCGGCGCTCTCCTGGGTCTCGGTGCTCATGGGGCTCCCTCGGGGTGATTCCAGCTTCTGGCCATCCTACGCCCGGAGAGCGGGCGCGGGTCAGCGCGGGCGCCACAGGCGGCGGAAGCGCCCGGCCTTCGTGTTGGCCTCGAACACCGGCCCGCCCTTGTCGTCGCGCTCGGGCAGCGCGGCCGCGTCCTCGGCGCTGAGCGTCAGCGTCACCGCGCGCTCGGCGATCCGCGCCACCTCCGGCGCATCCACGAAGCGCCGGCCCGCGGGCGTCTCGATCACGAGCCCGTCGAAGATGTGCTCGGCGGTGTTCTCGAGCACCTCGAGGACCGTTCCCACGGGCGTCCCGTCCGCGGCGCGCACCGGTGTCCCGGCGCTCAGGACCTTGTAGGAGACGGCGTGGCCGTCGTCGTCGGTCACGTGAGGACGTAGACCGCCATCGCCATCGCGGCCGCGGCGAGGACGACCGAGACGCCGATCACCGCGCTCATCGTGCCGCGCCCCGAGGCGAACTCGGGCGAGCGCGTGCCCGTCACGCCGAGGACCACGGCCCAGACGGCGAAGAGGACGCCGACGACGAAGAAGGGCGTCTCGCTCTTCTCGCTCTCGGAGGCGAGGACCAGCAGCGTGCTCAGCATGGCGGCGGACGCTATCCGACCGCGCGGGCGGACGGCAACCGGCCGGTCACCCGGGCGACCGGGCGCCCGCTCCGGGGCCGCCCTCGTAGCGCGACTCGGTCGCCTCGACCTGGCCGTGGTAGTGGCTGCCGAGGTCGGGGTGCCCGTACGGGCGCTCGGCGGCACGGTCGAGCGCCATGAACGAGAGCTGCGCGATCGGCTTCTTCGGCCGCAGGATGATCGGCACCCGCGTGAGGTTCGTGATCTCCAGCGTCAGCGTGCCCGCGAACCCCGGGTCGACGAAGCCGGCGGTCGCGTGGACGATCAGGCCGAGGCGGCCGAGCGAGCTCTTCCCCTCTATTCTGGCGACAACGTTGTCCGGAATCTGAACGCGCTCTTCCGTGCGCCCGAGCACGAACTCGCCGGGGTGGATGACGAACGTCTCGTCGTCGGCGATCTCGACGTGCTCGGTGAGCTGCCGCGGCGGGTCGGCGAGGTCGATCGCGCCGATCCGGTGGTTGTGGAAGACGCGGAACGAGTTGCCCAGGCGCAGGTCCACGCTGGCCGGCTGGACCATCGCCGGGTCCCAGGGCTCGATGACGATCCGGCCCTCCTCGACCAGGCGGCGGATCGTGCCGTCGGACAGGACCGAGGTCGCGCTCACGGCGCGCAGTCTACGGCCGGCTCAGGCGCCGCGCGGGCAGGTCCACCACGGCGCGGGTGCGTCGCGGCGGCGGCGACGGGGCGCCCCCGTGCGGGCCGCGGCGCGGGGTGCGCGGCAGCGGTCCGCGCGGATGACGCCGGCGCCGCTGACCGCCCTCGCCGCCCTGCGTCCCGGGCTCGTCGGGGGTCTGATGCACCGCCCACCACACGATCCACAGCAGCGCGACGACCGGGATCTTCAGCACCACCATCATGAAGATGAAGGTCCAGCCGTTCATCGGTCCGGCGATGGTACCCGCCCGCGCCGGCCGGGCCGTGGACCGGGCGCGGGGCCGGTCAGTCGCGCAGCGGGATCGGCTCGTGCGCGAACGTCGTCATCCGCTGCAGGTCGCCGACGCGTGAGGTGACCTCCTCGGGGCGCAGCCCGACGACGCGCTCGGTGCCGAACGCCTCGACGTTGAACGAGGCGAGCGCGCTGCCGTAGGCCATCGCGCGCACGAGCAGGTCGTGCGTGACCGGCGCCTCGGGGTGCGCGGCGACGTAGCCGACGAACCCGCCCGCGAACGTGTCGCCGGCGCCGGTCGGGTCCACCACGTCCTCGACCGGGAAGGCCGGGAGGGCGAAGTAGCCCTCACGGGTGAACAGCGCCGCGCCGTACTTGCCCTGCTTGGCGATCACCGCGGTCGGGCCCCAGGTGAGGACCTCGCGGGCGGCGCTGACGAAGTTCGGCTTCTCGGTGAGCAGCTCGAGCTCCTCGTCGTTGAGGATCAGGCAGTCGACGCCCTCGATCGTGCGCACGAGCGCG
>JALOLQ010000027.1 GCA_025455895.1 Solirubrobacteraceae bacterium | reverse complement strand
CACGGCGGGGGAACTCGATGCCCGCCGCGGGAGGCGGCGGGCATCCCCACGCCGTGATGACCGCCGGGCGGCCGACCACCACGCCCGCCGGAAGCGGAGCTCAGGCCACGACGGTCAGCGCACCGGGATCGACGCCGAACCGGGCTTCGTCGACGCGGCCGAGGTCGTCGCCGTCGGCGTGCAGGGGGAAGGGCTCACCGTCCGCGGGTCGCACGACGAGGTCGTGCAGCCCCGGGAGCGCGGTCACCTGGCGGTGGCCGGTGACCTCCAGGCGCGGGGAGAGCAGGCGCGCGGCGAGCGTCGGCACCGCCAGCGGCGTTCCCTTGCGCAGGACCGCGGCGGAGAGCGTGCCGTCGTCGAGCGCGATGTCGCGGCACACGCTGACCGGGACCGAGCCGGAGAACGTGTACTGCTCGCCGTTCTGGACGAGGACCTGGATGCCCTCGACGCGCTGGAGGCCGGTCTGCGCGACGAGGCGCGGCGGCCGGATGAGGTAGTCGCGCGCCGCGACCACGAGCGCGCTCTCCATGAAGAACCACTCCCGCCAGCGCGCCTTGCGCGCCGGGTTCGCCTCCACGCGCTCGACCACGCGGGCGTCGAGACCGGCGCCGGCGGAGAACGTGAACGCGCGCCCGTTCACGCGCCCGAGGTCGACGGTGCGCGGGCGCCACGCGTCGGCGAGACGCAGCAGGTGCTCGGCGGCGTCGACGAGGTCCCCGGGGATGCCGAGCAGCTTGGCGAAGACGTTCTGCGAACCGCCGGGGAGCGGGAAGAGCGGCACGCCGCTCCCGGCGAGGCCGTTGGCCGCCTCGTTCACCGTGCCGTCGCCGCCGAGCGTCACGACGACGTCGGCCCCGGCGCGCGCGGCGGCGCCGGCCAGCCCGGTCGCGTGGCCCGGCGCGTCGGTGTCCACGGCCTCGACGTCGTAGCGGCTCGCCAGCGCGGCGACCACCACGTGGCGCAGCCGCCCGTCGCGCACGCGCGAGGCGTGCGGGTTGACCACGACGACCATCGTCCGGCGCTCGGCCGGCCGTTCGAGCAGGGCGGCATCCTCGATCGCGACGGGATCGTGCGCTGTGGTCATCGGCACGCC
The DNA here is from genome assembly GCA_025455895.1 of Solirubrobacteraceae bacterium. Taxonomy (GTDB): domain Bacteria; phylum Actinomycetota; class Thermoleophilia; order Solirubrobacterales; family Solirubrobacteraceae; genus F1-60-MAGs163. Next base: position 14,011 of record JALOLQ010000027.1, on the reverse strand, counting down.
GCAACCGTACGCGAGCGGCGCCCGGGCGTGCTCACAGGAAGCCGCGGCGCCGGAACGCCCACAGCATGCCGCCGAGGATCACGGCCATCAGCGCGACGACGATCCAGAAGCCGCCGATGTCGCCCTCCCAGGGCACCTCGACGTTCATCCCGAAGAGGCTCGCCAGCAGCGTGAGCGGCAGCACGATCACGCTGATCGCCGTGAGCACGCGCAGCACGTCGTTGAGCTGGTGCGAGAGGACCGCCTCGTTGGTGGCCTCGAGCGCCTCGACGACCTCCTTGAAGTTCTCGAGCATGTCCCACACGCGCTCGGAGGCGTCGTTGATGTCGTCGAAGTAGATGTCGAGGTCCTCGGCGACGTAGCGGCGCGTCGTGCGCTCGAGGTCGCGCAGCGCGGAGCGCATCGGCCGCACGACGCGGCGGAAGTTGATGATCTCCTGCTTGACGTTGAAGATGTCGCGCACGACCTCGTTCGAGCGGCCCTCGAACACGTCGTCCTCGAGGCGCTCGAGCTTGTTGCCCATCTTGCGCAGCATCGGGAACGAGGCGTCGACGGCGTCGTCGACGATCCGGTAGAGCAGGTACCCCGGACCCTTGGCGAACAGCTGCTCGCGCAGCTCGTCGCTCGTCTGGCAGCGCTCGAACAGGTAGTCGAGCGACTGCAGCGGCTGGTTGGGGATCGTGATGACGTAGTCCGGCCCGAGGAACACGTCGAGCTCGGCGGCGGTCAGGCGGCGCAGCTGCTTGTCGTAGCGCGGGAACTGGAGCACGACGAACAGGTAGTCGTCGTACTCGTCGACCTTCGGGCGCTGGTTGCGCGAGCTGAGGTCCTCGAAGTCCAGCGGGTGGAAGTCGTGGTGCTCCTCGAGCCAGGCGCGCTCGGGTGAGCGGAACCCGTCGACGTTGACCCCGCGCAGCGGGCGGCCCTCGGGGCCGCCTTCGATCGTCTCGACGCGGGGGGCGTGCGCCTCAGGCGGGGCGGCGACGGCGGTGCCGCGCACCCTGTCCGCCCGGCGCAGGCGGGGCTTGGGCAGGCTGGGCATGACTTCGCGGCTCGTCGCTGTGCATCGGGGATCGCCTCGGTGGCGGGATTCGCCTTCTCCGGCAGTGTACCTGCGCGTCCCGGACGCCCCAAACGCTGGTCCGCCGCGTGCGCCGCGGGCTCTGCTAGGCTGCCGCGCCACATAGCTGGACACATCCAGAGGGGTGGAGGGACTGGCCCGTTGAAACCCCGGCAACCTCGCGCAAGCGGAAGGTGCCAATTCCTGCAAGATGTGGTCGGATGCCCAGAGCCTCCGCCACGTGTCACGGCGGAGGTTTTTTCATGGGAATCATCAGCTTGAGCTGCCGCGAGTGCGGCACGGACTACGACCTCGGGGCGCACTACGTCTGCACCCGCTGCTTCGGGCCGCTCGAGGCGCGCTACGACCACGACCACCTGCGCGGCGACATCGCCGAGCTGCGCCGTCGGATCCAGGCGGGCCCGCAGAACATCTGGCGCTACGCCGACTTCCTGCCGCTGGCCGGCGGCCAGCCGGGCCCGTCGGCGCGCGCGTCCTCGCGCGCCGGCCTGCCGGCCGGCTGCACGCCCCTGATCCGCGCCGACCGGCTGGCCGAGCGGCTCGGCCTGGGCGAGGTCTGGGTCAAGAACGACGCGGCGAACCCGACCCATTCCTTCAAGGACCGGGTCGTCAGCGTCGCCGCGGCCCGCGCCCGCGAGCTCGGCTTCGAGGTGCTCGCCTGCGCCTCCACCGGCAACCTGGCGAACTCGGTCGCCGCCCACGCGGCGGCGCTGGGGATGGAGAGCTACGTCTTCATCCCCGCCGATCTCGAGGAGCAGAAGATCCTCGCCACCGGCGTCTACGGGACGAACCTCGTGAAGGTGCGCGGGACCTACGACGACGTCAACCGCCTGTGCACCGAGCTCTCCGGCGAGCGTGACTGGGCGTTCGTGAACGTCAACCTGCGGCCCTACTACGCCGAGGGCTCCAAGACGATCGCCTACGAGGTCGCCGAGCAGCTGGGCTGGCGCACGCCGGACCGCGTGGTCGCGCCGGTCGCCTCGGGCTCGCTCTACACGAAGCTCGAGAAGGGCTTCAAGGAGTGGCTCGCCCTCGGCCTGATCGACGGCGACGTCCCGGTGATGCACGGCGCCCAGGCGGCCGGCTGCTCGCCGGTGGCCCAGGCGTTCGCGGCCGGGCACGACGTCTGCCGCCCCGTGCGCCCGGACACGATCGCCAAGTCGCTGGCGATCGGCAACCCGGCCGACGGCCCGTACGCCGTCGAGCTCGCGCGCCGCACCGGCGGCTCGGTCGAGGCGGTCAGCGACGACGAGGTCCGCGACGGGATCCGCCTGCTCGCCGAGACCACGGGCGTCTTCACCGAGACGGCCGCGGCCCGGACGAGCGCGTCGTGCTCGTGATCACCGGCGAGGGCCTCAAGACGCTCGACGCCGTGCGCGGCACGTTCGAGGCGTTCGAGATCGACGCCTCCTTCGACGCGTTCGAGGCCGAGGTCGAGCCCGTCACCGCGGGGGCGGCGTCGTGAGCGTGGCGGTGAAGCTCCCGACCCAGCTGCGGGCGTCGGCCGGCGGCGAGAGCACGGTCGAGGTCGAGGCGGCGACGGTCGGCGAGGCGCTCGACGCGCTGTTCGCCCGCCACGGCGAGCTGCGCGAGCGACTGTGCGACGACGACGGCGGCCTGCGCCGGTTCGTCAACGTCTATGTGGGCGGCGAGGACATCCGCTTCGGCGATGGGCTCGCCACGCCCGTCGCCGCCGGGCAGGAGGTCCAGATCCTGCCGGCCGTCGCCGGGGGCTGAGCCGCAGCGCCGGGCGCGGCCCGGCTCGCCGGATAGCGTGGCGTCGTGTCCCGCGACCCGCTCGCCGCGTACCGGAGCAAGCGCGACCTCTCGGCGACGCCCGAGCCCGAGGGCGCGCCGGAGGCCGCGCCGCCCGGCGCTCCGCGCTTCGTCGTCCAGGAGCACAGCGCCACCCGGCTGCACTGGGACCTGCGCCTCGAGCACGACGGCGTCCTCGCGAGCTGGGCCCTGCCGCGCTACCTGCCGGGTGATCCCGGCGACAACCGGATCGCCGTGCGCACCGAGGACCATCCCATCGCGTACCTGGACTTCGAGGGCGAGATCCCGGCTGGCCAGTACGGCGCGGGGACGATGACGATCCATGACCGCGGCACGTACGAGCTGCTCAAGTGGGAGCCGCGCAAGGTCGAGGTCGAGCTGCGCGGGGAGCGCCTGCGCGGTCGCTGGGCGCTCTTCGCCACCGGCCGCGCGGACGACGGCGGCGATCGCGACTGGATGATCCACCGGATGGGCGAGCCCGCCGACCCGGACGCCGAGCCGCTGCCCGAGCGGATCGAGCCGATGCTCGCGCGCCCGGGCCCGCTCCCGGACGGGCCCGGCTGGGCGTTCGAGGTCAAGTGGGACGGCGTGCGCGCGCTGTGCCGCTCGGAGCCGGGCCGGATGCGGCTCATGGCCCGCAGCGGCGCCGACATCACCGCCCGCTATCCGGAGCTCGCGCGGCTCGCCCGCGACCTGCACGAGCACGCCGTGCTGCTCGACGGCGAGATCGTCGCCTTCGGACCCGGCGGCACGCCGAGCTTCCAGGCGCTCCAGCGGCGCATGCACGTCGGCGACGAGCGCCGGATCCGGCGCCTGGCCGCCGAGGTGCCCGTGACCTACGTCATCTTCGACCTGCTGCACCTCGACGGCCGCTCGCTCACGGCTCTGCCGTACGAGGAGCGCCGCGCGCGGCTCGACGAGCTCGGCCTCGCCGGTGCGCACTGGCAGGTCCCGGCCGCCGAGGCCGACGGCCGCGCGCTGCTCGCCGCCGCCGAGCGCCTGAAGCTCGAGGGCGTCGTCGCCAAGCGCCGCGGCGCGCCCTACGAGCCCGGCCGGCGCAGCGGCGCCTGGGTGAAGGTCAAGCGCCGCGAGACGCTGGACCTCCTCGTCGGCGGCTGGATCGCGGGGGAGGGAGGCCGGAGCGGGAGCATCGGCGCGCTGCTCGTCGGCGAACCGGGTGAGGACGGGCGCCTGCGCTACCGCGGCCGGGTCGGCACCGGATTCAGCGTGCTCGCGCTCGAGGACCTCGCCCGCCGGCTCGCCCCGCTCGCCCGCGAGCGCTCGCCGTTCGCCCCGGGCCGCCCGCAGCCCCCGCGCGGCGCGCGCTGGGTCGAGCCGGTGCTGTGCGGCGAGGTCGGGTTCACCGAGCGCTCGGACGACGGCCTCCTGCGCCATCCGGTCTGGCTCGGGCTGCGCGACGAGCCGCCCGCCGCGCTCGTGCTGCGCGACGAGCACGCCGAACGCGGCCGCGGCCGGGTCGCGGTCGCGCTCGCCGGCGGCCGCGAGATCCCGGTGACGAACCTCGACAAGCCGCTCTACGCGGACGGCACGACGAAGCGCGACGTGCTCGAGTACGCGGCGGCGATCGCGCCGGTGCTCGTGCCCCACCTGCGCGGGCGCGCGCTGACCCTGCGGCGCTTCCCCGACGGCACCGCCGGCGAGGCCTTCTTCGAGAAGCGCGTCCCGCCGCACGCGCCCGCCTGGGTCGCCACCGCGCCGGTGGCCTACGGGCGCGAGACGATCCGCCACGTGCTGGCCGAGGAGCCCGGGACGCTCGTCTGGCTCGCGCAGCTCGCGGCGCTCGAGCTGCACCCGTCGCTCGCGCTCGCCGCCGCGCCGGACCGCCCGACGGCGCTCGTCTTCGACCTGGACCCGGGCGCGCCGGCCGCGCTTCCCGAGTGCTGCCGGGTGGCGCTGCTGATCCGCGCGATGCTGGGCGGGGTCGGCCTGCGCGCGTTCCCGAAGACCTCGGGCTCCAAGGGCCTGCAGCTCTACGTGCCGCTCAACCGCCCCGAGCCGACGTTCGCCGACACCAAGCGCGTCGCGCAGGCCGTCGCCGAGCTGCTCGCGCGCGAGGAGGCGGGGCTCGTCGTCGCGCACCAGGCGAAGGCCGCCCGCCGCGGCCGCGTGCTCGTCGACTGGTACCAGAACGACCGCGCGAAGACGACCGTGGCGGCCTACTCGCTGCGCGCCCGCGAGCGGCCGACGGTCTCCACGCCGCTCACCTGGGAGGAGGTCGAGGCGTGCGCGGGCGGCGGCGACCCGTCGGCGCTCGCCTTCACCTGGCCGGAGGTGCTGGCCCGGGTGGCCGAGCAGGGCGACCTCTTCGGCGAGGTGCTGACGCTCGCCCAGCGGCTTCCGGCGCCCTGAGCCTGGACGGACGTCCGAGCCGCAGGCCCCCCGCGGACCGGTGTACGACCGCCGGGCCGGACCGGTCAAGCGCCCGCGGGCCCTGCCGATGGGGCGGGTGTGACGGCTCCCGTTCGCAGCGACGCGCGTCCCGCCGGGCGCCCGTGCCTTCGCCGGCTCCGCGACGAGCGCGGCTCGATGCTCATCGAGGCGATGGTCGCGGCCAGCCTGCTCGTGATCCTCTCGCTCGGCTTCCTGGCGGCGATGGACCAGGCCGCCCGTTCGGGCTCGTCGATCAAGTCGCGCGGGGCCGCGGCGTCGATCGCGCAGGAGGACGTCGAGCGGATGCGCGCGCTGAAGCTCCGCGACCTCGTGAACATGAGCCAGACGACCACGAAGACGGTGAACGGCGTGCCGTACACCGTCGTCTCACGCGCCGTCTGGATCGATGACACGACCGGCGCGACCTCGTGTCCGTCCGGCGCCACGCGCACCGACTACCTGAAGGTCTCGAGCACGGTCACCTGGCCGGCGATGGGGACCACCCGGCCGGTGACCAACGAGACGCTCGTCGCCGTCCCGCTCGGCTCGCTCGACGGCACCACCGGCGGGCTGATCGTGAAGATCCAGAACCGCAACAGCGTCGGCGTCCAGGGCATCCCCGTCTCGATCACCGGCCCGAGCAACAACAGCGGCAGCACCGACAGCGACGGCTGCGTCTTCTGGACCGGGCTCGTCGAGGGCGGCTACACGATCAACTTCGGCCAGTCCGGCTGGGTGGACCGCAGCGGCGTCACGAACATCACCCAGGCGACGTCGGTCACCTCCGGCTCGACGAACTCGGTGGTCTTCAACTACGACCGCGCGAGCCGCCTGGACGTGTCGTTCGACACCGTCGTCGGCGGCACGACGCGGGTGGCGACGAGCAACGCCGTGATGGTCGGCAACAGCGGCATGCCCTCGCCGCAGACGCGCACGTTCTCCGCCGGCTCGCCGCAGAACACGATCAGCACCGGCTCGACGCTGTACCCGTTCACCGACGGCTACGCGGTGTGGTCCGGCGGCTGCGCCGGCGCGGACCCGCGCGCCTACGGCCAGAGCGCCCCGATCGTGAGCCTCGCGCCGGGCGCCACCCAGGCCGTGACCGTGCGCGAGCCGGCCGTCCGGATCCAGATCCTGCGCGCCGGCAGCCCGTATCCGAGCGCCCGCGTGCGGATCACGCCGACGACGCCCGGCTGCGGCTCGACCTTCACCGCCGCGCTCAACGCGACCGCGAACCTCACCGAGCCGGGCCTGCCCTACGGCGACTACTCGATCTGCGCCGACGACGGCACCCGCAACGTGACCCAGACCTTCCAGAACCGCACCCCGGGCGGCTCGGCCGTCGTCTCGACGATGAGCATCCCGACCAGCGGCACCTCGGGGCCGTGCCCGTGAGGCGCCTCAGGCCCGCCTCCGAGGACGGCTTCACGCTCGTGGAGCTGCTCGTGGCGATGACGATCGGGATGGGGATCATCGTCGCCGCCTTCACGCTGCTCGACCACTCGACGCAGCTCTCCAAGCGCACCTACCAGACCGTCGACGCCACCCAGCGCGGGCGCCTGGCGATGGACCTCGTCATGCGCGAGCTGGCCTCGCAGGTCTGCATCAGCAACACGATCCCGCCGATCGACGCGGCCACGAGCACGGCCGTCACCTTCTTCACGAACCTCGGCGGCGCCGACGCCGTCCCCGAGAAGCACCAGCTCTCCTACGAGTCCGGGAACATCGTGCTGCGGCGCTGGGTGGGCACCGGCACCCCGCCGACGATGACCTGGCCCGGGACGCCGACCTCGACGCGCACCGTGCTCGAGAACGTCCAGCTGATCGGCTCGACGCCGGTCTTCCGCTACTACACGTGGGACAGCGGCACCCCGGTGCAGCCGAACGCCCTGCTCGCCGCGCCGCTCTCGACCGCCGACGAGGCGCGCGTGGCGCGCGTGGCCGTCTCCTTCAAGGCCCTCCCGGCGGCCGACCTGCGCGACACCCGCGGGGCCGCGGACCTGCAGGACGCCGCCTACGTCCGTATCGCCGACCCGACCGACCCGTCACGAGGCCCGAGATGCAACTGACCGCCGTCGTCCGCCGCCTGTCCGGGGAGCGGGGCATCGCCCTGCCCGCCGTCATGGGCATGATGCTCGTGATGGGCCTGCTGACCGCCGCGGTGATCTCCACGGCGCAGTCCGACGTGCCCCAGGCGCGCCGCGACCAGGACCGCAAGCAGGCGCTCGCCGCCGCCGAGGCCGGCGTGAACGCGTACATGTACAAGCTCCAGCGCGACTCGGAGGCCTGGACGCAGTGCACCGCGCTCTCCGGCACGCCGTTCGTCAACCAGCCCTGGAGCGGCAGCGGCGCGGACCCGCGCTCGTGGCGCAACGTGCCCGGCTCGGAGTCGCAGTACACGGTCGAGCTGATCCCGAAGGCCGGCCAGAGCACCTGCAGCACGTCGGACCCGGCGGGCTCGATGATCAGCAACGGGGCGCTGCGGATCCGCGCCACCGGGCGCGCCCGCGGCTCCAAGCGCAGCATCATCGCCAAGTTCCGCAAGCGCTCGTTCCTGGACTACCTCTACTACACCGACTACGAGACGCTCGACCCGGCGTGGTACACGCGCGCCGTCAACGGCGCGCCGACGAACCCGGACATCACCGCCTGGGCGACGGCGAACTGCAAGTACTACCGCGACGGGCGCGCGAGCAAGCGCTACAGCGGCGTCTGGTACGACGCGCTGAACCGGCCGACGTCGTTCACCGACGACTGCTCGGAGATCCAGTTCGCGCCGAGCGACCAGGTCCGCGGCCCGATGCACACGAACGACGAGTACCTCGTGTGCCGCAACCCGACGTTCGGGCGCACCGCCGACGACGCGATCGAGGCCTCCGCTCCGGCGCCGGCCTGGCGCTCGAACTGCTCGAGCAGCTACCCGAACTTCGTCGGCAGCTGGACCCCCGCGGCGCCGCTGCTGACGATGCCGCCCGCGAACGACTCACTGCGCGACGAGGTCCTCCCGGCGTACCTCTTCACCGGACGTACGACGATCGTGCTGAGCGCCTCGACCATGACGGTGAACGGCACCTCGATGCCCTACCCGTCCAACGGCCTGATCTACGTCCAGAACGGCTCGTGCGGGCAGGGCTACAAGCCCTACGACCCGTACAACTCGCCGCTCGGGTGCGCGGACGTGTTCGTCCGCGGGACCTACGGGAGCTCGCTGACGATCGCCAGCCAGAAGGACATCATCATCACCAACGACATCCTGAAGTCCGGTGGTGCGCTGATGGGCCTGATCGCCAACGACTTCATCCGCGTGTACCACCCGATCACGAACCTGCGCGACAACGGGAACACCTGCGACACCCAGACGACGGGGAACCCGCTCGGGTCGACGCCGGGCAACATCCAGATCGACTCGTCGCTCATGGCCCTCAACCACTCCTTCATGGTCGACAACTACTTCTGCGGCGGCCCGCAGGGCACGCTGACGGTGACCGGCTCGATCATCCAGAAGTACCGCGGCCCGGTCGGGCAGGGCGGCAGCTCGATCACGAACGGGTACATCAAGGACTACTCGTACGACGACAACTTCCGCTACCGCCAGCCGCCGCTGTTCCTCGACCCGATCCAGTCCTCCTGGCGGCTGCTCTCGATGAACGAGCAGGTCCCCGCCCGGTAGGCGCGCGCTCCCTGCTCAGGGCTCGCGGACGAGCGGCACGAAGCGCACGCGCTCGTGCCGCTCGTGCGTGAGGGGGCCGCCGCCGGCGGGCCGGCGCGCGACGATCAGCCGCTGGCCGCCGGAGGCCGTGCGGATCGGCGCGACGAGCCGGCCGCCGGGGGCGAGCTGCGCCTCGAGCGCCTCGAGGTCGCGCTCGGAGCCCGCCGCCGCGACGTTGATCGCGTCGAACGGCGCCGCGTCCGGCAGCCCGCGCGAGCCGTCGCCGGTGCGCACCTCGACGTCGGCGAACCCCGCCGCCCGCAGCGCTGCGCGGGCACCCTCGGCGAGCGCGGCATGGCGTTCGATGCCGGTGACGCGCGCGCCGAGCCGTGCCAGCACCGCCGCGTGGTAGCCGGAGCCGGTGCCGACGTCGAGGACCCGATCACCGGGGCGGATCTCGAGCAGCTCGCACATCCGGGCGACGACGAGCGGCTGCGAGATCGTCTGGTCCTCCCCGATCGGCAGCGGGCGGTTCTCGTAGGCGGCGGACCGCGCCGCTGCGGGGACGAAGGCCTCGCGCGGCACGGCGGCGACGGCCTCGAGCACGCGCTCGTCGGCGACCTCGCCGCGCAGCACGTCGAGCAGCTCCTCGCGCGGTTCCACGCCGCAAGGATGACGGGCGCGAGGCTCAGCCGTGGGCGGCCGGCAGCGCGCCGGTCCCGTCGGGGTCGCGCGTCTTCCACAGCGACACGCCGATCGACACGCCGACGGCGATCGCGATCACCGGCAGCGAGACGTAGGCGGGGACCTTGCCCACGAGGTCGCTCCAGACGAACTTCGCGCCGACGAACACGAGCGTGAACGCGAGCCCGATGTGCAGGTAGACGAACCGCTTCATCGCGCCGGCGAGCATGAAGTAGAGCGCGCGCAGGCCGAGCAGCGCGAACGCGTTGGCGGCGAAGACGATGAACGTCTCGTTCGTGATCGCGAAGATCGCCGGGATCGAGTCGAGCGCGAAGATGAGGTCGGTCGTCATCACGAGCGCGAGCACGGCGAGCATCGGCGTCGCGTACCAGCCGAGCAGGGGGGAGCGGTCGGGGGCCTCGCCGGCCTCGCGCGCCGCCGCGGCGCGCACCCACACGTGCTCGCCGCGGTAGCGGCTGGTCATCGGGACCAGGCGGCGCACGAGGCGCAGCACGCGGCTGTGCTCGGGATCGACGCTCTCGTGCTTGCCGCTGAGCATCCGCAGGCCGGTGACGATCAGCAGCGCCGCGAAGGCGTAGACGACCCAGTCGTAGCGCTCGAGCAGCTCGGCGCCGATGACGATGAAGATCGCGCGCAGCACCAGCGCGCCGACGATGCCCCAGAGCAGGACGCGGGCCTGGTACTTCGCGGGCACGGACATCGTCGCGAAGATCAGCGCGAAGACGAAGACGTTGTCGACCGAGAGCGCCTTCTCGATGAGGTAGCCGGTGACGAACTCGGTGCCGCGCGTCGAGCCGGCGACGACGAACATCCCCGCGGCGAAGACGAGCGCGAGCCCCACCCACAGGGCGCTCAGCCACGTGGCCTCGCGCAGCGAGACCTCGTGGGCGTCGCGATGGAGCACGAACAGGTCGAGCAGCAGCATCACGATCAGGAAGACGACGAAGGCGATCCAGATCCAGGCGGGCACGTTCATGGCGCGCATGATAGCCAATTCCGGAAATAGAAAGCCGGTGTTGCGTCCAACGCGCGTCCAGGCCGCCGAAACTCCTGGCAGACTCCCCGGTTGAAGCGGACGTGGGGACCGCACTGCTCCGATCCCGAGGAGGGAATCTCACGTCATGCTGAAGCTCCATCGCACGCCGCTCGCGCTGGTCGTCGTCGCGCTCGCGGCGCTGGTCGCCGCGTTCGGCTCGACCGCGATCGCCAAGGGCCCCAAGACCCCGAACCCGGGCAAGGGTCCCGACGGCAAGGGCGCTCCGGGCCTCACGAAGATCAACAAGAAGGGCGGCGTCCTCAAGCTGAACGCCGACTCCAAGTGGCAGGCCACGGTCAACCTGACCGCCGCGATCCCGAACGTCACGGGCATCACCGCCGTCGCTCCCGGCGCCGGCGTGAACCCGTTCACGTTCCCCGTGGTGAAGGGCCGCGTCCAGATCAAGAAGGCCGGCAAGAAGGGCAAGCTCTCGGGCTTCGTCAACCACAGCGGCGGTCTGACGTTCGCCGGGGCGGACGCCAAGACGCTCACCGCCACGGACTTCCGCGCCGTGCTCGCGGCCGGCAAGGCCGGGAAGATCAACGGCACGGTCGCCGGCGGCCCGGTGCGCCTCTTCGACCTCGCCGGGACGAAGGTCGAGAACGGCATGGTCAAGGCCGACCTGAAGCTCTCCAAGGCGCTCGACGACGCGCTGACGGCGACCTTCGGGACCCCGGCCGACGCGCTCCAGCCGGGCGCGATGGTCGGCACGATCGTCGTGGGGCCGATTCCGGCGCCGTAGCCGGCACAGGACACGCTCACCGCACGGGGCGGGTCGCACGACCCGCCCCGTCGCGTTCGGGGGTCAGGCTCCGGCGAGCCAGCGGCGCGGCGTGAGGTCGAGCATCGCGTCGATCGCGTCCTGGGCGACGCCCAGCTCGAGCAGCTGCGGGATCACCGTCTCGAACAGGTGCGTGAAGTGCCAGTTCGGCGCGAGCTGGGCGATCATCTCCGGCGGGAACCAGTCGATCGTCGCGCACGCGTCGTGCGAGAGGATCATGCGCTCGGCGTATCCGCGTTCGACGAGCGCCGCGACGGTCGTGTTGCGCTGCGCGTCCGGGAGGAAGATCTCGGTGCCGTAGCGGTCCATCCCGATGTACGGACCGAGCGCGAGCAGCTCCTCGATGTAGGCGAGGTCGTCGGTGTCGCCGGTGTGGGCGATCATCACCTTCTCGGGTGCGACGCCCTCGTCGAGGAAGATCCGCATCTGGTCGAGGCCGGTGCGGCTCGCGGGGCGCGAGTGGGCCATGATCGGCGCGCCGGTGCGCAGCGACGCGCGCGCGGCCGCGCGGTGGACCTTCTCGACGCCGGGGGTGATCCCCGGCTCGTCGGCCGCGGTCTTCAGGAACGCGGACCGGATCTCGGTGCCCTGGACGCCCTGCTCCAGGTCGTGGACGAAGGCGTCGGCCAGGTAGTCCTCGTCGCGCGTCTCGAAGTGATGGGCGATGAACGAGTAGTGCTCGCCGTAGATCCCGGTGGCGAGCACGAGCTGGATCCCCGTCGCCTCGGCGACGCGCCGGGCGAAGCCGGCGTCGCGGCCGAGATCCATGCAGGCGGGGTCGACGATCGTGCGCACGCCGTGCTCCATCGCGGCGCGCACCTGGGCCACGGCGGCCTCGAACTCCGCCTCGGCGTCGTAGAGGTGGGGGAACTGGAAGCGCACGGCCTCGCTGCTCGTGCGCAGGTGCTCGTGGCAGAGCGTGCGCCCCATCGCGCTCGCGTCGATCGGGCCGGCGGTGGTCTGAACGCTGGGCATGACGCGATCCTATGCCGCCGCGGGCGGTAGCGTGCGGCCCCGTGCAGCCGGTGCTCGCCGCCGCCGAGAGCGCCCTGATCGGCGTCGACGCGGCCTCCTTCATGTGGGTCGTGCTCGCCGCGGCGCTCGCCGCGGTGCTCGTCGGCTGGCTGGGGCCGCGCGTGATGATCCCCGTCGTCGTGGTCGAGCTGCTGCTCGGCATCGTGATCGGCCCGGAGGTTCTGGGCCTCGCCGAGAAGGACGACTTCATCGCGTTCTTCGCGAACCTCGGCCTGGGCATGCTGTTCTTCTTCGCGGGCTACGAGATCGACTTCCGGCGGATCGCGGGCACGCCGCTGCGGCTAGCGGCGTGGGGGTGGCTGCTGACGCTCGTGCTCGCGTACTCGATCGGCGGGCTGCTCGCGTGGGCCGGCGTCGTGCTCTCGCTGCTCTACACCGGCTCGGCGATGGCGACGACGGCGATCGGCACGCTGATCCCGATCCTGTCGGACGCGGGGGAGATGCGCACGCGCTTCGGCACCTACCTGCTCGGCGCCGGCGCCGTCGGCGAGTTCGGGCCGATCCTGCTGATCACGCTCGCGCTGTCGGCCGAGAGCACGGTGCACAACGCCGTGATCCTCGTGGCGTTCATCGCCCTCGCGGTCGGAGCGGCGGTGTTCGCGATCCGCTCGGTCCCGGCCGGCTGGAGCGTCATCGAGCGCACGCTCGAGTCCAGCAGCCAGCTCGCGGTGCGGCTCGCCGTGCTGCTGATCTTCGCGCTCGTCGCGCTCGCGCAGGACCTCGGGCTCGACCTGCTGCTCGGCGGGTTCGCGGCCGGGATCATCGTCCGCCAGGCGCTCCAGGGCCGCGAGGTCGGCGCCTTCGAGTCGAAGCTCACGGCGATCGGCTACGGGTTCCTGATCCCGTTCTTCTTCATCACGAGCGGCATCGCCTTCAACCTCGACGCGCTGACCTCGAGCGCCTCCGGGATGCTGAAGCTGCCCCTGTTCCTCGCGCTGTTCCTCGTCGTCCGCGGCGTTCCCGCGCTCGTGCTCTACCGCAGTGTGCTCGACGCGCGCGACCGCCTGGCGCTGGGGTTCTTCTCCGCCACCCAGCTCCCGCTCGTCGTCGCCATCACGACGATCGCGGTCGACGCGGGCGAGATGCGCTCCTCGACCGCGGCGGCGCTCGTCGGCGCTGCGATCCTCTCGACGCTGATCTTCCCGCTGGTGGGCCTGCGCCTGCGCCGCGGGCGCGCCGAGGGCGACGTCGACCCGGCCGTGGCGGCCGAACGCCGCGCGGCGGGCCTGGACGGCGAACCCGCGCCCGCGCCGGCCTGAGCGCGGGCCTACGAGCGTCCGTCGCGCAGCAGATCGCGGATCTCCTCGAGCAGCACGGCCTCGTCGCTGCGCCCGTCCTCGGCCTTCTCGATCCCGCGGGCGCGCTGGAACGCGTCGAGCGGCTTGACGACGAAGAAGAAGACGGCGGCGGCGATCGAGACGAACGCGATCAGCGCGTTGAGGAACGAGCCGTAGCGGAAGACCGAGCCGTTGATCGTGAACGTCAGGTCCGAGAAGTCCGGCTTGCCGATGATCGCGGCGATGATCGGCGTGAGCAGGTTCTCGACCAGCGACGTGA